>CAYGOJ010000017.1:11549-21715 GCA_964351545.1 uncultured Acidimicrobium sp. | reverse complement strand
CACATTGGTGGTCGGGACCGGCGTCGATCCGGTGACCCTGCGCTTTTCAGGCGCATGCTCTGCCTACTGAGCTACCCGACCGAGAAAAGTGCATGCACCTTCTCAGCGGTCCCGACGGGACTCGAACCCGCGACCTCCGGCTTGACAGGCCGGCGTGAACTCCAACTTCACCACGGGACCAAAATGTCAGAACCGCAATATCTGCGACTCTGGTGCTTTGATCTTTGTTGCTGTACCTGAGCTTAATTTCTATTCGATTTTCTATCCCATCCGCACTCGTAACCTACATTCATAAATGGCACCCCCAACGGGATTCGAACCCGTGCCGCCACCTTGAAAGGGTGGTGTCCTAGGCCACTAGACGATGGGGGCATGGACGAATATTCAGTTGAGAGAGCCATAGAAATCTAGCAGTGGCACACCTTGAATCCCCTTAGAGGTTATGGATCTCCTTTGCGATTCGAAAATTACTCGGCTTGGAGAGCACTAGTTTGCGCGGTCACCGCCCAGTCAAGGAGCCAACCCAAGTATGAATACAGGTGTAGATGGAGGCGGGCGGGATCGTCGTTCGCCTCACCGAGGTCGTCGCTCTCCTGTACATCGAGCATCGTTCCAAGAACGAGACGGAGATTGTTGATCGAGCGAGTGAAGACATCAAGTTCGTGCGGAGTCAATATGAGGGTGTCATCATCCGGCATCCGTTCGAGGGCCGTGCGTGCCACGGAAATTGAATCAAGACGTGATGCCATGAGTTCGCCTCGCATCAGTCGCTGATACTCGATGTCCGATTCGGGGTCGTCGTGATAGGCGGTCGGAAACAGGCGCCTGAATTTATCTGTGGTTGTGTCGGTGGGCTCGCTGCTATCCAAAAGCGTGTCGCGCAATTCACCAAGCAGGCGCAGTAGTGAGCGTCGATCCTCGGTATCGATGCACAAAAGGTACGTACCTTCGCGACCTACTCGAATCGGACCACGCTCTCGACGGGTCACTATGAGCTTGAGTCCTTTTGCATGGTTGCCCATAGACCGTGCTCGTGAAGTCGGTATACATCGAACTCGGCCCGCTCCCGTGGACCGGATGACACCACCGCGCGACCTTTGTGATGGACATCAAGCATCAATCCGGTTGCTTTCTCCAAACTGTAACCAAATAGTTTTTGAAACACGAAAGTGACATATGACATTAGATTGATCGGATCGTTCCACACGAGAACAATCCACGGGCGGTCGGTGACCGTCGTCTCTGATGTTCCTGGTTCATCAACCACGATAGGACGAACGTCTGTATTCGCGTTCATGACTAAATATCGAGTGGTGCGAATGTTCTGCCGGTTCGCCACAACTCCATTGTGCCGAATCTGGCACCTAATTGGTGGTGGTTCACTGGCTGCCGTAGTCTGACAGCGTGGCATTAGGAGTTCGACCTGTCGTACCGTCGCGACTCACCACCAAGCTATTTAGCCATGGTCCAGGCAATGCTCGAAATGGGAAGTCACGGGGTCAGCTGAGCGCGTATGTGGCGCTAACTAAACCGCGCATCATTGAACTGCTTCTGGTCACCACTATTCCGACGATGGTGCTTGCCGAAGGAGGTTGGCCGGCGACCTCGCTTATGGTCGTGACCCTAATCGGGGGGACCTTGGCGGCGGGCGGGGCCAATGCGATCAATATGTATGTTGACCGTGACATTGACCGCTTAATGTTGCGCACACAGAATCGGCCATTGGTAACCGGCGTCGTCACCCCGGCCGCGGCGCTCGTATTTGCCATTTCGCTTGAAATTTGCGCATTTGCCGTGCTTGCAGTCGGCGCAAATTTGCTTGCCGCATGTTTAGCGCTTAGCGCCACGCTATTTTATGTTTTTGTCTACTCGATTTGGCTGAAACGCACCAGCAAACACAACATCGTGATTGGCGGTGCGGCGGGAGCGGTGCCGGTGCTTGTCGGCTGGGCGGCGGTAACAAGTTCACTGTCGTGGACACCGGTGATTTTGTTCTCGGTCATTTTTTTCTGGACTCCACCTCACTTTTGGGCACTAGCGATCCGCCACGCCGACGACTATCGGGCAGCGGGAGTTCCGATGCTTCCGGTTGTTGCCACTTTGCAAGAAACGGTTCGCAGCATGGTCACATATTCGGTCATCCTTGTGCTCACAACAATTGTGTTGATTCCCGTTGCCGGCATGGGTTGGGTATACGCAATTACGGCGATTGTGATTGGAGCCGCATTTTTAATTGCCACCTTTCGTCTCGGCAGAGACCCCAGCGAGGCTCGATCCATGCGGCTGTTTTCGTTCTCAATTAGCTACGTGACGGTGCTATTTCTGGCAATCACACTAGATGTATTGCTCGGTTGAGATCACCGAAAACGGGGCGAAGTTCGGGATGGATAGCTCCATATTGTTAGTGTCATAGGCGACTATGACAGCCCTAGACGCGAGTTCAACCTTGAACTCCAACCCTTCCCAGACAAAGGGTTCTCGAAATTTTGGTGGCGAAATTTCGGTGTGGATTACCACAACCGACCATAACCGCATCGGTCGACTATTCCTGCGCGGCAGCTTCGTTTGGCTTATAGGCGTGATTGGAGTTGGAGTCGCGCTCGGTCTCGAGCGAATTGATTCGGGATCAACCCTATTTCCCGACGACAGCATTGTTCAGCTTTTTTCGTTTTTCCGAACCGGACTTGCCCTTGGGGTGCTGGCACCGTTGTTTATCGGGTTAAGCATTGCGATAGTTCCCCTGCAAATTGGTTCCAGTGCAATTTCGTTTGCCCGGATGTCGCTGTTGGGATTTTATCTGTGGATGATTGGGAGCATCGTGGTGGTGGTCTCGATCCTTGGCAACGGCGGTCCATTCGGCGGAAGCATGCAGATGGTTGATGCCTATTTGCTAGGGGTCGGACTTGTACTGATCGGAGTGTTGGCAGCAGCGACTTCGCTCGCCACAACAATTATTGAGGCTCGGTCGTCGGGCCTCGTCTTGTCGGAAGTTTCGGTATTTACATGGTCCGCATTCGTCGGGGCAGTTGCACTGATTCTTACCCTCCCCGTTCATCTCGGTTCGGTGATCTATGCCGCTGTGGATCACCATTACGAGCGTTTGGCGTTCGGTGGGAATTACGGAATCGACAACTGGATCGGTGGCGCCTTTGGCCAACCGCAAACGCTGATCTATGTGATTCCGATTCTTGGAGTGCTGGCTGAAATCACTGGTGTTAGCGGTCCAATGCGTCAATTGATCCGTACTGGTGGATTTGTCGGGATCGGAATCTTGTCCACGGCACTGTTAGGCGTGGTGACTCGCACGAACCACTTTTTCGAATGGTCTGGTTCGCTGGGCGACAAGTTCACCAGTGTCATTCCCTATGCATTGTTCAACTTATTGCCAATTCTTGGAGTTCTCGTCGCACTTGCCATTTCCCTGTTCGCGCTGAGGAGCACCTTGCCTCGAATTAGCGCTCCGCTCGTGCCGACACTTCTAGGTGTCGCAATGGTGTTGACCGGAATGCTTGGTCATGCCATACACATGATCTCCTCTGCGGACTTGGTCGGAACGGTATTTGAAGAAGGCGTATTTGTCTACATCGGTTATGGAGCCGTGCTCGTCGCACTTGGAGCAATTGCGCATTGGAGTGGTGAGTTGCGCGGAAGTAGCGTGCCGAATGGAGTAGTTGTCGGACTTGGAACGGTCGGATTCATGGCCACTGTGCTGGCGTCGTTGCCGTATTACATCGTTGGGTTCGCCAACCAAGAAGCAAATTCGGTCTCAGATTTTGAATACGGGGGTCCGCAGGCGCTGTGGAATGTCCTAGTAACGACAGGGCATGTATTAATGGCCGTTGTCGTTGTCTGTTTTTCGGTCGTCGTTCTTAAGGCGCAATTTGTAACCGCAAAGCCGACATCATGACCACGACAACAATTGCGCCACCACGACCTCCGGCGAAGCACCATGTATTGGTCGCCGCCGCGGTCGCCGGAAGTGCGGCTTTTATGTTGATGTTTGGGATGCTTTCGATTTGGATGCGGTTTCGTGATGCATCACCGCTTCGCGAGTCAACAAGCGGGACGAAACTGATTCATGATTGGCTACCAGTTGACATCACGATTCCCGAAGTCGCCACAAACACAATCATGATCACAATGGTGATGGCATGTCTTATCGCTCAATGGGCCGTGTATGCGACCCGTCGGTCCGATTCCTCGCATGCCTATCTCGCGTTGGCAATTGTGGCAGCGCTCGGGATTGCGGCAATCAACGCTCAAGTCGCGGTGTACATCCAAATGGGGATCGGCATTGGCGATGGCGAGTATCAAACTATGTTTTATGCCGTCACCGGCACCATGTTGGCTCTACTGGTCAGTGGAGTGGTGTTCAGTCTGGTGGCACTTTTTCGAGCACTGGCCGGACGCCTAAGTGACCGGCAGGTCATGAGCGCCCACGCGCTCTATTGGTATGTCCTCACCACTGCGTTCGGCGCAATGTGGTTCATTGTGTACGTGCAGAAATAGGCCACCACATGTTTACGACGGGGTCAAAATACTTTCTCGGACTGAGCCTGCTGGCAGGTATATCAGTTGCGGTCTCGATGTTATTTTCCCACCCATCGGCACTCGCCGCAGTTGCCCTGGTCGGTGTCTTGGGTGCGACGGGATTGCTAGCGGGGATTATGTTGTTTGTACGAGACGGCGATGCGCAAATTGGCGAGCCGTCCGTATCGCTTCATCCAGCACCGACATCAAGTATGTGGCCGCTAGTCACCGCGGTTGGGGCGACAATGATCTTGATTGGGACGATTACCCAGCCGGTTGTTTTTCTTCTCGGAATTGTGGTGTTGGTAGCCGCGTTTGTGGAATGGACGGTCCTTGCTTGGAGCGAGGGAGCGTCATCGGAACCCGAGTTCAATGCCGCGGCCCGAAAGCGATTGCTCAACCCTATTGAGTTTCCGATTCTTGCAGCGGTCGGATTGGGTGTGCTGATTGTAAGTTTCTCGCGCGTCATGCTCGCCGTCGATTCACAAGTCGGAACAGCACTTTTCATCGTGATAGGTGCGCTACTGCTTGTGGGCGGGGTCCTATTTGCAGTGCGACCGACCCTAAAGCAAGGTCTTTCGAGTTCGATATGCGTCTTTGCCGCGATTGCCATTGTGGCCGCCGGGATCTCCTCGGCCCGAAGCGGGATGCGATCTGATCTAGTGGCCGCCAAAAACGAAAGTGATCATGAAATAGCACGCGAGTGCGGAGCCGAAGCTTCGGAACATGGCGATGGTGGAGCCACACAAACGATCTCGGCGAAGAGTTCTGTCATAGCAACGGTTGAATTATCCAGCGGCAAGTTAATTGCACTTGTTGAAGGAATTCAAGGAGAGCAACGCTCGATCACAGTCCCGAAATCAAACCCCTCCAACATCATCTTTCGCAATCTCGAGGACGGCAACTTCAGGCTTGTTGCCCACTTGGGTACTAAGGAAGTTACTGAAGGAGTTGTTGAAGAAGTCGTTGCGTGTACCCAGATGATCGAAGGGGGCGGCGAGCAGTTTCTGACGCTTGTGATACCCAAATCATCGGCGGCCAACGGTCCTTATAGTCTGTCGGTGGCAGGAGATGGCGGACAAGAGGTCGAATCTCTTGTCATCGAATTGGTAGTGCCGTGAATATGCTTGCCTCCGTGCTGCGACGATTCAGAAGGTGGCTTCCAGCCAGTGGCATTGTGCTTGCCCTGTCGGGCTGTGCCACAAATGCGTCTCAAGATACGTGGCAGCCAAAGGGACCCAACGCGGCCAAGATAGACAATCTGCAGAAGCCAATCTTTGCGGTAGCCGGAGTCATTGGAGTCATAGTTTTTGCCGCGGTGATTTACTGCATTGTCAGATTTCGTGATCGCGGTCAGCCGATTCCGCATCAGTCCCACGGCAATCCGGCACTTGAAATTACCTTGACCATAATCCCCGCGCTCATTCTCGCGGTTGTGGGCGTCTTTACCGTTCGTACAGTGTTTGATCTGGCCAAAACTGACGATACTGAAATGATTATCAATGTCACCGGCCAGCAATGGTGGTGGGAGTACGACTATCCGGTGCAAGAGCAGTTTGGAATAACACAACCAATCGTCACTTCTGGTCAGTTGGTCTTCCCCGCCGGCACAAAGGTGTTGTTGCGGGCGACGAGCCGAGATGTCATTCATTCATTTTGGATTCCGGCTCTCAACGGGAAACGCGACGTTGTACCTGGTCGCGTGCAGACGAATCGCATCGAGGCGGACGTACCAGGGATCTACGCCGGTCAGTGCACCGAATTTTGTGGTCTATCTCATGCCAACATGCGAATGGAAGCCGTTGCGCTAAGTGCAGAAGACTTTGCCAAATGGGTGGCCAATCAACAGTCTGCCTATGTGGCGCCGACCGACGGAACGCTGGCAAAGGAAGGCGAGGCTGTGTTTCTCGGACAATGTGTTCGATGCCACCAGGTCGACGGACTCACCCGCGCCGATGGGTCGCCTGCAATTTCCGCTGCTGAAGAAAACGTATGGTCCGGGGCCGCACCAAACCTCACTCATTTGATGTCGCGGAACACATTTGCGGGCGCCATGTTTGATTTGGCTAAACCTGCCTGTCGGAAGGAAGTCTGGGAATCCGACTCCGCCACGTTTGGGGAAAAGTATCTCCAAGGTGTAACCGAAGACTGCCTAAATCAATCGGCGCTACGTGCATGGCTGCGCAATGCTCCCGCGGTGAAACCAATGTATGCAGATCCGTCGCAATTGACGGAGACCGGTGGCAAGTCGCGCGGCATGCCGTTTCTCGGGCTCTCCGAATCGGATATTGAAAAACTCGTAGCCTATTTGTTGACGCGAAGCTAACCGGAGAACACATGGCCAGCATTGAACCTTCGACTCCCCAGGTGGCGCTCCCTCTTGTCGAAGTTCCAGTGACTTCCTCGTCAACTTTTGGAGTACTCAAGCGTCCCGTGGCTTCGACGGGGTGGAAGTCGTGGCTATTTACCGTTGACCACAAGAAGATTGGGATCATGTACGGCGCCGCAGCGATGTTCTTCTTTGTTCTGGGAGGTATCGAGGCTCTGCTCATTCGGCTTCAACTGGCTGCACCCAACGGCAAAGTCTTAAACGCCGATGTTTACAATCAGATGTTCACGATGCACGCCACCACGATGGTGTTTTTGTTTGTGATGCCAATGGCCGCGGCATTTGCAAACTATTTCATTCCGCTGCAAATCGGTGCCCGCGATGTCGCATTCCCCCGACTAAATGCTTTTGGATTATGGGCTCTCATATCCGGTGGCATTTTTCTCAATTTGGCGTGGTTCCTCGGCGGAGCGGCCGACGGTGGATGGTTCATGTATGCGCCGAATTCTGGCCCAGTGTTTTCACCGACACACGGAATCGACTTTTGGGCACTCGGACTACAAATAACCGGGATCGCCTCACTTGTCGGTGCGATCAATCTGATCGTCACTCTGCTCAATATGCGCGCTCCTGGTATGAGTCTGATGCGCCTGCCGATCTTTTCCTGGATGGCGTTGGTCGTGCAGTTCCTACTTTTGTTTGCGGTTCCGGTCATCACAGTTGCGTTGTTTTTGCTGACGTTTCAGCGAAACTTTGGCGCAACGTTTTTTGATGTCAGTGCTGGCGCGGATCCATTGTTATGGCAACACCTCTTTTGGATCTTTGGGCATCCCGAGGTGTACATACTTGTGTTACCAAGTTTCGGCATCGTCTCGGAGGTGCTACCGGTATTTTCGCGCAAGCCGTTGTTCGGATATCCGTTCGTCGTTTTCTCTGGTGCCGCGATTGGCTTCGTAGGTTGGGGAGTGTGGGCCCACCATATGTTTGCGTCCGGGCTTGGGCCGGTTTCGGTGGCCGTGTTTTCGATTACAACGATGTTGATAGCGGTTCCCACCGGTGTAAAGATTGTCAATTGGACACTCACGCTATGGGGCGGAAAATTGTGGTTCACCACGGCAATGAAATTCTCTATCGCACTGATCGTGTTGTTTACAATCGGTGGGTTGTCCGGCGTGACGCACGCTGTTGCCCCTTCCGACACTCAACAGACTGACACGTATTACATCGTCGCCCACCTCCACTACGTCTTGTTCGGCGGCGCCGTTCTTGGGCTGTTTTCCGGGTTTTATTACTGGTGGCCAAAGATGTTTGGCAAGATGCTCAGTGAACGCATCGGTACATGGAATTTCTGGCTGATGGTCATCGGCATGAATCTCACCTTTGGTCCGATGCATATCTTGGGGCTTCAAGGTCAACCACGCCGAATGTACATCTGGACCGAAGCCCGGTCCGGCGAAGGTTTCTTCAACCTTGGTTTCTGGAATCTAATTTCATCGATCGGCTCACTGATCATTGCTTTGGGGGTATTACTTTTCCTGATCAATGTCGTACGCACGGCTCGCTCGGGAACTCCAGCCCCGCTCGATCCGTGGGATTCGCGAAGTCTTGAGTGGATGACGACCAATCCGCCAAAGGAACATAACTTCGATGTCATTCCGACGGTGCATCATCTAGACGAGTTCTTTCATCGCAAGTACAAAGAGAATGAAAACGGCACAATGGTAAAGGTGAAGAGTGCCGAAGAAATTGTGGCCGAGCAAGAGCAAGCAGCCGATAAACACATCCATATGCCTTCGCCTTCGTTTTGGCCACTCGTGCTTGCCCTTGGTTTACCGATTACTGCATACGGAGTGATTTATTCGATCCCAATCGCAGTGTTTGGTGGAGTCGTCATTTTGTTTGCAGCATTTGGTTTGGGTCTCGAGCCGGCAACTGCCAAGGACGCCGATTTCGATCCGCCGACGAGCACCAATTCCGAATCGGGTGAGGTGGTGCCAGTTGGCTGACGCTTCAATTCATTCAGACGTGGAACACAACGCCCATGTTCCGTCAAGTGGTATCTCCAATGTGAAGTTAGGCATGTGGCTTTTTTTGGGTTCGGAGTGCCTGCTGTTTGGTGGACTCATCTCTACATACATGCTCTATCGCGGTCGGGTAGGTCAAGGTCCGACTCCGTCCCAAGTGTTCGATATTCCATTCACATCGGTAAGCAGCTTTGTATTGCTCATGAGTTCGCTGACGATGGTGCTTGCGGTGTCTAGCGCCACCAAAAAAGACGATCGCGGCACAATGCTGTGGTTGACGGTTACGGCACTTCTTGGGGCGACATTTGTTGGTGGCCAGGTGTATGAATTCACGGCATTTAAGAGCGAAGGGCTCGGATTCGGAACCAGTTTATTCGGTTCGAGTTTTTATACCCTCACCGGTTTTCATGGTGTGCACGTCACGGTCGGCATCATCATGCTTATGGCCCTTGTCGGTATTGTCCAGCGCGGCGAGATTCCGGGAAGCAAGTCCGAGACCATTGAGATGATCGGTCTCTATTGGCACTTTGTTGACATTGTGTGGATCGTCATCTTTACGCTCATCTATCTGATTCCGGTCTGAACATGACGCCAACTGATACACATTCACCCGACATCGGTCACGGCATGAGTAATGCCGGCTATGTGCGCATCGCACTGATATTAGGATTCATTACGGCGCTTGAAGTGTCTACATATTATGTTGACTTCGGCCCGCTTTTCCTGCCTGCGCTGTTGATCATGATGGCAATAAAGTTCGTCATGGTGGTGAGCTATTTCATGCACCTAAAATTCGACAACAAGTTGTTCAGCATGATGTTCTATGCCGGGCTAATTCTCGCCATAGGCGTTTATTCGGCGGCACTTGCCACTTTCCAGTTCTTTCTCTCCTGACCGTCAATAGTCAGACTCGATTATGACGGCGGTGCAAATCGCGGTGAATAACTTTCCCTGGAGATTTCAGGCCCACCCAGAGGTATGGCTACTTGTTTTTGTAGTGATTGCCGGATACATCTATGCGGTCCGCGTCATCGGGCCACGGATTGCCGGACCAACACCATCAATTACCCGCCGACAAGGGGTTTCCTTTGTTGTTGCTGTTCTCATCTTGTGGGGCGCATCGGACTGGCCGATCCACGATATTTCCGAGGAGTATCTCTATTCGGCGCACATGTTGCAACACATGATGCTGTCATACTTCATGCCTCCGCTGATGTTATTGGCGATTCCGGGTTGGCTTTTTGACTCGGTCATTGGCAACGGTCGCGCACGACTCGCGATTC
>CAYGOJ010000017.1:0-11449 GCA_964351545.1 uncultured Acidimicrobium sp. | reverse complement strand
TTCTTTAGGCGATTCGCGGGAAAATTTTCCGAGGAGCAGTCGTACCGGGTTGAACCGTAAGTTAATGCCATCGAAACCAGCGACTGGCCAAGATTGGGGTCGCAAGTGCCCACAAACTTAAGACGATCCATGAGCATCCCGGACGGGACCCGGCGTCGGTCAGGGCCTGGCGTAGGACATCGGCCAAAGCACCAGAAGGCAATCCGGAACCAATTGCTCGCAATGGATCTGGCAACGAGTCGATGGGAATGACCATTCCGCCGATGAGAAGCATGATTAGGTAAACACCATTTTGAGCGGCCAAGTTGAGTTCTGCTTTTAGAGTTCCTGCCATCAATAGTCCGAGTCCGGCAAATGCAAGTGTGCCCAAGGCGAGAGCGATGAGACATTGTCCCCATGAAGCACTTTCCGGACTCCATCCCAGGGCAATGCCGATGATAATCAGCGCGGTGCATTGAATCGCCTCGACCACGCCAACGGCCAAACTTTTCGCCAGCACCAATCTGGTGATGCCAAGCGGAGTTGCGCCAAGCCGCTTTAACACCGCATAGGAGCGTTCGAAACCGGTGGCGATCCCAAGGCTGACCATGGCAGTCGACATCACCGCGAGGGCCAAAATTCCCGGTAGTAGGAAGTCCACATTGCTTTGTTGACTTGTTGGAAGGACATCGACATTGCTGAAAAATACGAGCAAAATTGTAGGAATCCCAATCACAACAAGCAATTGCTCGCCATTGCGCGCGATTACCGAAAGCTCCATTTTCAGTTGGCTAACAAGCGGTCTCATCATTCCTCACCCGCGGTCAATCTCCTGAACACGTCCTCAAGTCGCTGTTGGCCGGCCCTCAAGTCACGAATTTCTGCACCAGCGTCGGCCATCCACTGCGATAAAGCGGCTATTCGATGTGCATCAGAATTACCATCCACAAGAAATTCATCAATACCGATTTGTTGTACCTCGACACCTAGATGGCGGGAGAGTTCAGTTAGATCAAATACCGAGGGCGATCGAAATCGGATCTCGTCTCGACCACGCCGTAACTCTTCGAGCGAGCCGTCGGCGATGACTTGACCATTGTTAAAGATGATTACCTTGTCGGCAATCCGTTCTGCCTCATCAAGTTCATGGGTTGCCACCACAACGGCACAGCCATTTCGTGCGAGTTCACAGATGATGTTCCGGATCAGATCACGACCATTGACATCTACCCCTGAAGTTGGTTCATCCAAAAATGCAACTTCTGGTCTGGCGGCCAGGGCCAAGGCAAGCGACACTCGTTGTCGTTCACCGCCGGAGAGGCGACGCCAGGTTCGACTGCGCAGTTCAGATAAGCCAACCTGAGTGAGCAGCGAATCTGCGCTGACCGCCATTCCATACAGATTGCAAAAATGTCCAATCACCTCGCCGACTCGGGCGCTCGGGTAAATTCCCCCACTTTGGAGCATGACGCCCATACGTTTGTTCAGTTCTTTGCGTTGAGTCCGTGGATCGAGACCAAGCACGCGAATTCGACCACTAGTGGGAGTGCCGTACCCCTCACAAACTTCAATTGTCGAGGTTTTGCCAGCGCCGTTCGGACCAAGAACTATCGTCACCTCGCCGGCGTAAGCGTTAAATGACACTCCGCCAACAGCGCGAACTGGTCCGTAGTTCACGACAAGATTTTCCACGCTGACGGCAGATTGATGTGTGGATTCCACATTGCAACAGTACGCAAAGCGGGCGGTCCTTCCCATGTCGCACCGCTAACCTAAATTGTTAGTGATTGACATCCGATTGTTGCGATCCGATAATCAGGCCGTTCGAACTGCGATGGGGCGCCGAGGTATTCCCGACCTTTTGCGTCAATTAGACGAAGTCGAGCGTCTCGATGGTCGCTTGAAGGCGATCGCTGTCGAACGCGATGCAATTCGCCACCGAGTCAACGAAATATCGACACAGATCGGCGTTTTACGACGCTCGGGGGAGGAACACGGTGGTGGGGCGTTGATGGAAGAGAGTCGTCAGCTTGGTATCGATGAGCCAAAACTGGCCATGGAGTTTGATCAAGCCAGCGATTTGCTTCGGGATCTGCTATTGCGAATTCCCAATATTGTCCACGATGATGCTCCCGACGGTGCAACGGATCGCGACAATCCAATAGTCAACGGACCGCACAACTTGCCAGCCAGTTTTGCTGAACACCAGCGCGTTCCCCATTGGGAAACTGCCACAGCGCTGGGGATTCTGGACAATGAGCGGGCGGCAAAAATCAGCGGGGCGATGTTCACCATGCCGCGTGGCGCCGGGGCGACATTGTCGCGGGCCCTGTGTCAGTACGCGCTCGATCTCAATGCGGACGCTTTTGAAGAAATTCGACCTCCATCCCTTGTCACGACGGCAACTCTCACTGCAACTGGGCAGCTACCAAAATTTGCCGACGACGCATTTTTCATCGAGCGAGATGACTTATGGTGCATTCCAACCGCCGAGTCCCCACTCACTTCGATTCATGCCAGCGAGGTGCTTTCCGCAACTAATCTTCCGCTTCGCTATATGGCCTATACACCGTGTTATCGGCGCGAAGCCGGCTCAGCCGGACGGGACACGCGTGGAATGTTGCGCAGCCATGAGTTTGACAAGGTTGAAGTTTTCTCGGTAGCGACACCGGATCAGGCTCCGGCAATGCTCGGTGAATTGCTATGGCGGGCCGAGAGGGTGATTGCGGACCTCGGTCTTCCATATCGGACCATCGAGATCTGTACAGGAGATCTCGGTCAAAGCCATCACCGTAGTTTTGATGTTGAGGTCTACGCCCCCGGATGTGATCAATGGCTGGAAGTGAGTTCGGTGAGTTGGTTTAGCGACTACCAGGCTCGCCGGGCCGACATTCGATTCAAGCGAAGTGGCCAAAAGGGTACGGAGATTGCTCACACCCTCAATGGATCTGCTCTCGCCGTCCCCCGGGTCTGGGCGGCAATCGTCGAAAACTTTCGACAACAGGATGGCTCGGTTCGGGTTCCCGAGGTGTTAGCCCCGTATATGCGGGGAATCGCCGTGATTACGGCGAAGTAACAATGGTTGTTTGCAATGTCACTGCGTGATCGACGAGTGCAATACGAAACCGCCGGAATCGAACGGGACGACCTCTGCGACAGTCCGATTGAACAATGGCATCGCTGGTATCTAGATGCCGTGGCGGCCCAAGTGGCCGAGCCAAATGCGATGACTGTGGCAACCATCGGCCTAGACGGGAACCCCGATGCGCGGGTCGTCTTGGCCCGTGATGTGGATGAACGGGGAATCGTGTTCTATACCAACTATGCAAGCGAAAAGAGCCGACAGTTGCAGAGTCGGACGACCGCGGCCGCAGTATTTGCCTGGCTCGATCTCCATCGTCAAGTTCGGGTTCGCGGCGAGGTTGAAAGAGTTTCCGATGCTGAAAGTGACGATTACTTCGCTACCCGTCCTCGTGAGTCGCAAATTGGCGCGTGGGCCTCGCCTCAATCGCAAGTAATTCCGAGTCGTGCATTCCTCGAGCAACGGGTCACCGAATATAACGACCAATTCGAAAATGCATCCGTACCTCGTCCATCATCCTGGGGCGGATGGCGTTTGGTTCCCTTTCAATTTGAGTTCTGGCAAGGACGACCAAGTCGACTGCACGACAGATTTCGATACACCCGCGTTGGCTCCACAAAGGTGTGGACGATCGAGCGACTGGCGCCGTAGGTTTCTACTGGATCAGCGTCGGCCAGCTGGATGCGGCCGCGGCAAGTCCATCAACGAGTGCCTGAGTGTGCGGGGTGAGCAATGAGCCATCCCAATTCGACCAATACGGGCTTCTACCCCTCACCCGCGGCGGAAGTTCGATCTGCACCCCGCCCCCACGCGGCAAATTCACGGGATTGAGTGGGTGCAGTCCGGCTAGACCATTCGGAATTCGCCCAAGATCATGTTCGATGTCGTACTCGGGGAGCCACGAGCGCAAGTGAAGAGCCACGTGCGATGCGAGGTCGCGGTTCTTGCCCCCCAGTAGGAGCGTCGTGAACAGTCCTTTGCGACCATATCCATGAATGGTTACCACCACGTCCACATGAGCGATGAACGATGCAAGTGCGGGAGAGTCCGTCGGATCGATCTTGTGGGAGTCGATATGCCACTTCAAATCGGGTGGCTGATGCACTCCGTAATAGGAAGATTCGGATTTTTCGGCGGCCAACCGAGCGATGACATCGGTCTGTTCCTCCAGCGATCCACCATGAAAAGCCATGAATCCGAACGAGCTTCGCAATTCGCAGACCTCTTCAACACCCGGGTGGGCGAGTAATCGCTTGAACATTACTTTGCCGCTCGCTCCGACCTTGGGCTGCGTTGGCGTTTCACAAGTATGGACACAGCGAATCCAAGAATGACGATGAATACAAGCGCCAACTTTGGCGACCCTTGTCGCTGCAGAAAAGTGACCACCTGCGTCTGCCAACTTTCGACTCGGCGCAGAATCGGATTACTAGTGGTGGACTCGGAAATTGCCAGGTACCAATACCAAGTGAGGTATGCGCCGGTGAGAACCACAAATACGGCTGCTAGTCGATCGATGTAGCGAAGTCCTCCGCGCAAGAATCTGAACAGTCCATTTTGGGCGAAGGCAAGTGTGACGGTAAGTGCGCTGACCAGTAGGGCCATGCCGACGCCGTAGAGTCCAATACTGATGACACCGGATATGAATCCGTGGGTGCCAACACTGCCGAATATCGCCGTGGTTAAAAATCCAATTGTGCAGCCAATTGACGCAATTGCATAGGCAACCCCGAACAGGAACATTGCGAGAAATGTTCGATCTCGACCCCCGCCAAGTTTTGGCGTTGTCAGTGGAGGCTTCCAGCCGGCGAGCATCGCCAGGCCGACAAATACCAAGGCGATACCAATGGCAAACCCGGCGAACTTAGCATTTAGTTCAAGCCATTGGGTAAACAATCGCGAAACTGTGCCAACGATGAGAAACACGGCAATGAAACCGAGCGACAGCGCTGAGCTGACTGTGAGGGCCCGACGGAGTGAAGCGCGCTGAGTATTTTGCCCGTGTGATTTGTCGAGTCCCAAGAAATACAGCAAATAGGCGGGGAGCAGGACAAACCCGCAGGGATTTACCGCCGCCAATACTCCCAACAGAAAACTGTAAGCAAAGTTTCCTTGAACAGCAAACTGACTCAGTTGATTCTCCATCATGTTGGAAACGCTTCGGAAATAATTTCTTCGAGAGTTGCCGAGGTGAGCTCTCCAGCGTGTTGATCAACGATGCGACCATCGCTGCCGACGAATATTGTGAACGGTGCGGTTGCAATCCCGAGCGCAGTGACGAGGCCACCGCTCGGCTCGGTGAATATCTCGAAGGTGACACCCCACTTCAGGGCGAACGATCTGGCAACCGAGGCGGTGTCGTTCATGTTCAGACCAACGAAGCGGATTGAGTCGCCGTATTTGCGATGCGCAGCGGCAAGGACTGGCATTTCGCGCCGGCATGGTTCGCATGTCGAAAACCAAAAGTTGATTAACAGTGGTGTGCCGACTAGATCGGTTGTCGACATTGTCTTGCCCGAAAGTGAAACTATTGGACTAACGGGGAGTGGCTCGCCAGTTACTTCTTCATTTGTGCCAATTGTCGGGTAGGGAACGAGGCCCGGTGTGGTCAATACCGCATCAACGACTGGTGTGGATTGGGCACTCCACCACCAACCGATAATCACACTCAGTACCAAAGCCACTGTAAGTGAGGTGACTAACAGTCGGCGGTTGGTGGGCACGAATGCAGGCTACTGAGCCGCATTCGCGACCGGCATTCACCGTTTTGTGCGAACAGTTACGCCATGAGATGTGCCGGAATCGGAACCTCCGGAATGACGGTGAATGAGATGTTGCGAGTGGCTGGTCGACCTCGTGGCCGCTTGGTTGTACAGATACGCCCCTCTTCCAAAAGTTCGCCGCCCCACACACCCCAAGGTTCGATTCGTTCCAGGGCGCCTTGCAGGCACGGAACCCGTGTCGAGCACTTGGAGCAAATCGCCTTGGCCCGCGAGACGTCAACGAACTCCTCAGAAAAGAAGAGGTACGACAACGTGCCGTTTCCGTCGCTGCATCGCTTGGGTGAGAGCACGATTACTTGGTCGTCGAACTCGTTTGAAACTGCGGTTGAATGAGTCGTTAGTGTCTGCATGAGATTGTCCTTTCCTGAAATAGTTGATGGATTGGCTTCACGCCGGAGAGCGTGGGGGGAAAACAAAAAGACCGCCGGTTTTACCCGACGGCCTCGTGGAGCTCTCCGACGTGAAATCTGTTACGTCAGGTGCCTGCCGAGGTGTCGGGCCGGGCGATTGGTGAGATACTTCACCGCAACGGCCTGATTAGTAAACCAGCGTGACATGCTGGCAATTGCGATCGTAAAACCAAGTGCGCGCACGTCTACGACCATCGCCGTCGAGTCCGAGAAGTACGTTGCGCTAAACATGAGACATGTAGGCAATCACACCGAATGACAAATTGCAAGCGATTTACCACAAAAGTTCTGAGACCCAATACTGGCTAGGGTCAAAGGGAAATGTTGCGACCAACCGATCCCGTACCCGAACCCCCTCGTGGCCGGGTGTTCGCCAGTGAACGCAAGGTTCGCCTCGGCGATGTAAGCCCAAAGGGCCGACTCCGACTTGATGCCGCTGCACGATATTTGCAAGACATTGCCAATGACGATGCGGTGGACGGCGCATACTCGGACATTCATGGTTGGGTGGTGCGCCGAACCGAAATGTGGGTTCACCAGTTCCCCAAATACATGGACGAAGTCAAATTGCGCACGTGGTGTGGTGGATATGGGTCGCATTGGGCGGAACGTCGCACGCGAATTGTTTCGAGCACTGGTGCGGTCATTGAAGCAGCCGCCCTATGGGTGCATGTCGATCTTCAAACACTGCGATCCATTCCGTTACCAACTGATTTTTTGCCAATTGTGGACATGGCTAGCGGTGGTCGAAAGGTCAGCGCCAAATTGACCATCGGAAAGCAACTACTGCCACCCAGCGAAAATTCTGCGGTGGTCTGGCCGTGGCCGGTTCGGTTCACCGACATGGATGCGGTGGGGCATTTGAACAACGCATCGTATTGGATTGCGCTAGAGGAGTATCTGTCGCGTCATGGTTCCCGTCGAGCGCCGCTGCATGCCACGGTGGAGCATCACCTGGCAATTGATCCGGGTAATTCAGTTCGAATATTCGAAGAAACTTTTGACGATCGCATTATCTTGCGACATGTGTTGGATAATGACGCCGTGGCGGCGGTGACACAACTTATTTCACTGTGAATTGATAACTAGATGTGGGTGTAGTGCCGGACACCATGATCAATGTGATAGTCGAATTCACCTCTTATTCGCAGATGCTCCAAATGCGCATAGGTCTCACTGTCGGCCATCGGACCCTGCGCCCTGGGAGAAAATAGGTGGCCAGAAAATTCTGTGACGGTCGCCGGCCTGTCAAAGTCAGTGGAGATTTTGCGTAGTTTCTCGAGTCGATGAAGATGGTGCTCCTTAATCTCTTGGCACCGGCCCGCCAAATCAGAAAATGGATTGCCGTGGGCGGGTAGCGAGACCTTCACTCCTGAGCCGAAGGCCGCTACTTTGTCCAGCGATCCAAAGAATCCCGCTAATGGGTCGAGAGCCAAGGTCATTCCCGAAATGTGGGGAGTGATGTTTGGTAACACATGATCCCCACACAACATGACGCCGGCTTCGGCGTCAAAAAGACATAGGTGATCCTCTGTATGTCCGGGAGTGTGAATAGCCACCCATTCGCGATTAGCCAGGGAGATGTGTTCGCCTTCGGCGAGCCGGATAGTTGGTCTGGGCGAGGGAAATAGGGCTGGAACCGATCGTCGCAACTTAAAGTACAGACGTCGGCGCAGGGGGAATTTGAAACCGTCCCCTCCCCACGGAGTGTTGTCCCAAGTCGGATGCTGCCCTGCCGGATTTTCAATGTCCACATCATCTGGTTCAGTTGGGTCATACCACACGCGAAAGCTTTCGTGAGTAATGATGTCGGCACCGGTCTCCTTGCGCAGTCGCGCGGCACCCCCGAAGTGGTCTGGATGACTGTGGGTAATGATGATTGAGTGCACGCGCTTGAGTGGAACTCCGATAGCCCCAAGGCGTGACTGAAGTGCTTTCCACGACTGGAGTCCTGGTAACCCCGGGTCAATCACCGCCACTCCGCGCTTGTCCTCAAGCACATACATATTCACGTGTCCGAGTCCCGGCAGTGAAATGGGAAGTTGCGTGCGCAATATATTTGGCGCAACCTCAGTTATTTCGGTGCTGGCGGGAAGTTGTTCTTGTTTCGGGGGTCGCGGTTCACTCATGTAGTTCAGGTTCGTCAATCAAGACATTCTGTGCAACATCTGTCGCTTCCTTAGCTGCCGGCGGTGCGACAAATAAATTGTCGCGATAGAAACTCAACTCCCGAACACTTTCCTTAACATCGTCAAGGGCACGGTGCAATCCACTCTTTGACGTTCGATCGAGTCCGATCTTTGGATACCATCGCTTGGCTAGTTCCTTAATGCTTGACACATCGACGCTCCGATAGTGGAGATAGTTCTCGATCTCCGGAAGGTACTTAGCAAGAAAGCGCCGATCTGTTCCAATTGAATTTCCACAAAGCGGCACCGATCGAGGATCTGGCACGTGTAGTTGAATGAAATCAAGCGTTTGTTTCCCCGCCTCCTCCAACGTAATCGTGGAGGCAGAGATAGCCATAATCAGTCCCGATTTGGTATGCATATCGACAACGAATGGGTCCATCGCCGCGAGTGTTTCGGGAGATTGATGTATGACAAGGTCCGGGCCCTCGGCAACGATATTCAACTCATCGTCGGTAACAATTGTCGCGATTTCGACGATCACATCAATGGCCGGGTCTAGGCCCGTCATCTCCAGATCCATCCATACAAGCACCCCACGAATCTACGCCGTCTAGGGGTCCGACAGATGTGCCGTCTAATGTCGACTAGTGGTACAAATTGCAGTTCGCCAAATTGACCCCGAATTGCCGTTGCCTGTTACCGCACATGCTGGCGATGCCGGGGTGGATCTCCATGCGCGTCATGATGTGGTCATTGCCCCGGCCGGAGGTCGAGTGCTCGTTGCCACGGGTATTGCCGTTGTTATTCCAAATGGCTTTGTAGGTTGGGTGGTACCGCGCAGTGGGCTGGCGATTAAACACGGGGTCACACTTGTCAATACTCCCGGAGTCATCGATAGCGGTTATCGCGGTGAATTGCAGGTGGTGATGATCAATACCGACCCGACGACCCCGTACTCGGTGAAGCGTGGCGATCGAATTGCGCAGCTGCTCATCCAGAGCTACGAATCGGTGCAGTGGACGGTTGTTAACGAACTCGATGGCTACGACCGCGGCGGCGGATTTGGCCACTCGGGACGATAGTCACATCACCGTTAGGATCGCGGCAACCGGGAGAGGATAATCGCGCTGTTTTCCAACTCCGTGATCTCTTGGTCGCTTAGTTTAAGTATTTCGCTGAACACGGCGCGGTTGTCTTCGCCGCGATACTTAGGTTCGCCACGCACCGAAGTATCGGATCCGGAAAAATGCCACGGACTATTTGGAATCCGGATAGTCCCGCCGCCGCGATCGGATACGTGAACGATGGCATGTCGATGTTCGGCCCAATCGGTTTGCGCGATTTCGTCCGTGCTGCGCAAACGCCCCATGGCCAGTTGAAACTTGGCGAGACGCAGTTCCAATTCGTCGGCGTTAGGTATACCAATTGCCCAGTCACGAAGAATTTGCTGAAGCCTGTCAAGATTTGTCAGGCGAAGTTCGACATCGATAAAACTCGGATCGTCGCGAAGGTGTTCCATTTCCATCGCCGCCAGATAAAGCTCGAACGTTCCCCGTTCGGCGGGATGACCACTCACCACAACAATGGTCCCGTCAGCCACAGTAAGAATCGGATAATCGGCGGGTTGGAACGAACGAATCCAGGCGGGTTCGACTTTTTGATCCCATAGCTGATCGTGGGCGTGTTCATTGACGTAGAGCATTGTTTCGGCCATCGAAATGTCGATATATTGGCCAGTTCCGGTGCTTGTGCGTTGATACAGCGCCGCCAAAATTGCGGCCGCCGACTCAACAGCCGTGTATACATCGCCGTGGCTATGTGGGTCATTGGCGTAGTGACCGCCACGAACATCACCCTGATGCTTGGTGATTCCGGTCTCGGCGTTTACAACTGGTGCATAGGCCCGTCGATCCATCCACGGTCCCGTCGAGCCGTACCCGGTGATCGAGGCATAGATCAAACGCGGGTGGTCGGCGCAAAGGGTTTCGTAATCGAGACCCATTCGCTTCATCACTCCCGGTCGAAAATTCTCTACGACGACGTCGCAGTGAATACTCAGTCGTTTCAGCAGTTCCACGGCTTCCGGTTTGGCCATGTCGAGTGAAATGTTTCGCTTTCCTATGTTTTGCTGAATGAAGTATGTGGCCATGGAATTAATACGAGGATTGGTAAAGCGCGTCAAGTCGCCAGTCGGAGGCTCAACCTTGATCACATCGGCGCCAAGATCGGCCAGCATTCGGGTGGCATGCGGTCCTGAAAGCACCCGAGTGAAATCCAAAATTCGCACTCCCTCAAGCGGGCGCGGCGCGTCAGGTTCAGGCATGTTGGAGAGATCGGAAATACGACTACTTGTTGCGTCTAATCGAGCATGACACCCAGCGTGCGCAATGCCATCGCCGAATACAATGCGATCCCCGTCGACATTGCCTCTTCATCAAACTGGACCCGATTGGAATGATTTGGTGGGGCCTTTGATGGGTCCATTCCGGCGGGTGTTCCGCCAAGAAATACCATCGCCCCAGGTAATTTTTCGAGAACATAACTGAAATCCTCTGCGCCCATAATTGGTGTTGGCATACGGGCTGTCTTTCCGTCGCCAACAATGCTGGAAGCAATGTCTAGGGCGAAGTCGGCCGACGGAGAGTCATTGACGGTAACCGGGTAGCCAAGTTCAACAATCACTTCAGCGCTCATGTCGTGGGCCGCAGCAATTCCCTCGGCAACACGGCGAATACCGTCGTGCACCTGCCGCCTGGTCTTGTCGCTGAGTGCGCGAATGGTGCCTTCGACTCTGGCGACTTCGGGGATGACATTGTATGCGGTTCCAGAAATCAGTTTTGTGATCGTGATCACGGTGGGATCAAAAATGTCGATTCGACGAGTGACGAACATCTGTAGCGCTTGAACAATTTCGCAAGCCACCGGCACTGGGTCGAGAGTACGGAAGGGTTCGGATGCATGCCCACCTTTACCCGTGACGACAATTTCGAGGCGATCACTCGATGCCATGATTGGACCGCCACGAGTGCCGATGAATCCAGCCGGCATCGACGACGTGATGTG
>CAYGOJ010000016.1:20973-22176 GCA_964351545.1 uncultured Acidimicrobium sp. | reverse complement strand
TTCAGGTATCGCTCAAGAATTTCCCGCTTGGCAACTTCTTTTTCCAGCATCACCGCGTAGCGCGCTTGCAGCACTTTATAGCGACCATCTCGAACCAATCCGCCCAAGTACTCATTTTTCACGACCTGTTGGGTGATGGTAGATGCGCCTTGCCTATTAGTTTGTGATTCAAAATTGGACAACAGTGCGCGCACGGATGCCCGTAAGTTAAATCCCTTGTGAGAGTAAAATCCGGAGTCTTCTACGGCCAATATCGCGGCAATGACTTGCTCCGGGACGTCGTCAATCAGCGTCGGTTGAATATTTTCCAACTGAAACACGCCAATTTGTACACCGTTGATGTCGTAGAGGTAACTTCGCTGGGCCAGACCAGAAAACTGTGGAAGCTTTACCGGGGTCTGGGAATGGGCATTCAATACCTCCCAAGCCTGCGGCGCAATTGCACTTACGACCGACGCGACGAACAGTGCTCCAGCAATGATGACGACAGCCAGACGAGTCAGTAACCGGAGGTGGGGGTTCACGACACTCCCATGTTACTAAATACAAAACAATCTGAGTCCTCACCTGCGCTTCGTGGTGTGGATGCTTGTAATTAGTAGTGTGATGCAATGACGTCTCAAGCAGCGTTTCCCATCAAGCCATTTAGATTTGGAATCCAGGCCACATCCCAACCGGACAGAGCTGGATGGATCAACATGGCGAAGCGAGCCGAGGCCAGCGGATTCGATGTGCTGACGATGCCCGATCACTTCACGGATCAGCTGGCACCCATTCCGGCACTTATGACGGCGGCCGACAGCACTACCGCGCTTCGAGTCGGGGCACTTGTGTGGGACAACGATTACAAACATCCGTTGGTGCTCGCCAAGGAGTTGGCCACAATCGATGTGCTCTCCGGCGGGCGACTTGAACTTGGACTCGGCGCCGGATGGATGATCAGCGACTATGAGCAATCCGGCATTGCTTACGACCGTCCGGGTGTGCGAATTGAGCGATTCATCGAAGGATTGGATGTCATCCGAGGCTGCATGGCGCCGGAGCCGTTCTCTTACTCTGGCAAGTATTACACGATTTCCAATTACAACGGGTTGCCAAAGCCGCTACAAGCACCGTGCCCGCCAATTCTGATCGGCGGAGGTGGCAAGCGAGTGCTGACATATGCCGCACAACATGCCGACATCGTCGGAGTCAATGCCACAT
>CAYGOJ010000016.1:0-20963 GCA_964351545.1 uncultured Acidimicrobium sp. | reverse complement strand
GCAAGCGCAAGCTCCATTCCGCCGCCTAAACAAAAACCGGAAATCATTGCGACAATGTCGGCGGCGGCAGTAGACGACAAGGTAGCGATCGTTCGAGATGCGGTCGGGACTCGCGTCAATAAAATCGAGATGAACATTCGTGCATTTATGGTCAACATTACCGACGATGCGCAAGGTGCCATTAGCCGTCTAGCCAAGGCAATGCATGTTGATGATTCGATGATCGCTGATTCTCCGTTTGCGCTCATCGGACCACCATCAAAACTCATTGAAGATCTCATCGCCCGACGCGAACGATGGGGATTTTCCTATGTCATTGTTGGCGGCGACGATATTGAAAAATTCACGCCGGTGATTGCCGCCCTGAGAGGCAACTAACCGATCGGAAGGTTAGTTCCCCGGGCGATTGGGAAGTACTTGTGGTGCGACTGACCGGTGATTTCGTAGATTGCGGTGCCCGAAGATCCATCGCTTGACCGCACCGTCATTTCACTGAGTCCACCGCCCAAGGTCTCCGCAGTTCGCTGGGTGGATTGGCTGTAGCGCTGTGCCCAGCGGCCCTCGGCCTCGACACTTATCTTCCGACCACCTTGCAGGGTGAACACCACTGTCCCGGCAAGACCGTGAACGTCATCGCCGAACTGCTGATACGACACCTCCGCTCCAAGTTCATTGCGCCAATGCAAGTCGTGGCGAAAATCGATGACAGGAATCGGTTCGCTGCCGTCGGCCGGGGCAAAACATCCATCTGTGTAGACACGAGCACCGTTCGGATACTCCCAATTCCACACGCCAAGCATCCCCTCCGGCAATTGAACAGCGAGCCACATCCACAGCGGGCAGCGATTGTGCGTACGAATTCCCCACGAATGATCGCGCTGTCCCCACCAATTGTTGACCTCGAAGGTCACTCCCTGGTGAACATATGTTCCGTTGTATGTTCCGCTTTGAAACATATGCGACTGATCCCACACGATCTCATGACCGCACTTCATGGTTCCTCGTCGCAACTGATACGGCATTGTTCGAGCGGTGAAGACAATATCCATCGAAATCGACGAATCGGAAGACTCTAAGACTCGGAGTCGAACCCGCTTCAACGGTTCCTCGACTTGAATACTCACCGGTCCGACACAAAAATTATTTTGGTCATCATTGACAGACCGAAGATGACGAGCAAAGATTGATTGATCGTCGACTCGGCCGAGCTGTAGCGAATCCATTTCACCACGAGCGGGAAAATGAGCAAGCGTGAGAATGACAACGTCGCCAGGTCTGTCGCGCGGATGCAAATGGAAAAACAGGCTTTCGCGCCAATCATGGTGGTGCACCACCGTGTGTGGAAAGGGTTCGGGAATTTGATGGGCGAAATTTTCGTCTAAAGCGGTGTAACGAGCCATTTCTAGAACAATAACTCTGATTCAAGGTCGATTGCCTGCTGGCCATGACGAGATGCCATGGCGATGAACATCTCGTCGCCCCGATCGGTTTGCTTTACCAACATCGATGCGGCTATTGCCATGCCGAACCCAGAAAATGCAAAGAGTCGATACTGGTTCCAGAGGTCATCAAAATTCATTTCGATTCGATAGGTTTGCAATCCGCGTTGATACTCCCGAACCAAAAACTCTTCGTGTTCCCGACGGTCATCGACTGAAAGTCCAGATCCCACGAAGTATGACAAATCCGAAACTCCTGGCGCCTGACAAACCGTCTGCCAATCCACCACTGCCACGGTGATGTCGCCCCTGCTTGCATCAAACAGCAGATTGTCGAGACGATAGTCACGGTGCACAACTGTCGTCGTGGCCGGAGTCGCCGCAAAATAGAGATCGGCCTTGGCCACGAATCGGGCACCAAGCTCGACGACTTCGCGCTCAAGTCGATCGGAGTAGCGATCGATAAATCCAGGATAGAAATGTTGAAACATGGCCGCAGTTGAGTTGGAAGATTCGGACGTTTGCCGGCCAAGCCAGGACATCGAATTGAGGACGACCGAATTCCACAATGGGCCATGGAGTCGAGTGAGTTCGCCAACAGCCACCACTGCTTGATTCAACGTGCAGCCAGTTAGTTGATCGCCCTGTTCTGCGGGTGCGAGATCTTCCAGTAGAAGCAGAAAGTCGTCCTCGTCCGCGTTATATGACGTGTAATAGCACCGAGGGGCCCGGACATCCAGCCGAACCTGTAATTCGGAATAGAACTTGGTCTCCAACTCATAACAGCGAGTCAGCCGGGAAGCCGCCCGACTTGCCGTGTTGAGTGAAGGAACCTTGGCGATAATCGTCGAGGGACCGTTGCATTCCTCGGCGTAGGTCAGTTGGAGGCGGAAGCAATCCGCCATTTGCCCAGTCCCGACCGCAACTCGATCAGCCGATGCAACCTCGACTCCCCCTGTTAGTGGTGCAAGCGCGGTGCTCAGACACCGAGTAGATAACCCCCTGTCAAGCGTCGCCTCGCTACTCACGACCCCCCTTGGTGCCCCGTGATTCGCAGGCAAACCTAATCAATATGAAGATCTGTCGCCAGTTCGCACAAAAAAGTGGGAAAGTGTCCACCTGCGCATAGTCTGGTAGTCGGATTAGCTACAAGGGCTTTTCCATTTATGAAAAGAGATATCACATGCGAGGTACAGTCAAATTTTTCAATGCAGAGAAGGGCTTCGGCTTCATCTCACGTGACGGTGGGGACGATGTGTTCGTACACTTCTCCAACATCGTTGCAGAGGGCTACAAGTCACTCAGCGAAGGCCAGGCCGTCGAATTCGACGTGGCTCCTGGTCGCAAGGGCGAAGAAGCCCAGAACGTAAGGATCGTCTGAGGCAACCCTCAATCTGACGTACCTGCGCCACACGCGCAGTTCTTAAAAAAATCCGACAGGACGGCGAAGTTGCCAGCCTGTCGGATTTTTAATTTCTCCGTTGAATTTTCAGGCAATTGGATCTATCGGCGTAACCAGCCCGCACTCAGCCTCGATCTGTTCGGCTATCGCCAAACAGCGCAGGTCGGTGAACCGCGCACCGATAACTTGAACCCCCGTGGGCAAACCCCCAGCCATTCCCGCTGGCACGGCGACGCACGGTACACCCAGCAAATTGCCCGGCAAAACTGGGCGCAAGAGTTCAAAGGTGTCGATGGCCCCCTGCAGACTGGCAATGTCGGCATCGTAAACAAACGGGGGCTGGGTCCACACAGGCGAAAGCAAGATGTCAAAGTTCTGGAACCACAGTGACCAACGACGAGCAATTCCGTTGCGAGTAAGTTGCGCAGTTGCCCAAGCCGCCATGTCAACTTCTGGAAGCACTTCGCGTGCCAAGTTGAGAAATTTCATTCCGCCACCGCCAACTACCGCCTCGAGTAGCGGCCACTGCAACAGAATTTCGCCATTCAATTGCGTTGACCACGTGGCACAAGCCAATTCGTAATCCGGAGGAGCTGCTTCGGTGACCGTATGGCCGGCCGCCGCCAAAGCATCGCCAGCCCGGCGGACAGCCGCCGCGATCTCTGGATGCGTAGACCCGCCGGGTGGTTCGGCCAATACGCCGATCCGTAGTTTCTCTCCTACCTGTAGATCAACCAGATTCGCCGGAACACTTATAGGGTCGCGTGGATGGGCGCCGGCGACTACCAAAAAGCCGGCTCGAACATCGAATATCCGTCTCGCCATCACTCCTTGATTGAGCATCAATTGCGCGCTCAGACCAATGTCTTCAAGGGGGAACATTTGGGCATCAGGGATCACTCCTGTGGTGGGCTTGATCGACGCAATTCCACAACAATGGGCGGGATTTCGCAACGATCCGCCGATGTCGTTTCCAAGTCCAAGTGGACTCATGCCGGTGGCCAGTGCCGCGCCTTCCCCGCCACTTGAGCCACCGGCAGTTCGGTCCGACTTCCACGGATTTTTCGTCCGCCCGTACAGAGTGGAGTCGGTATGTACCCGCAATCCGAGATCGGGAAGATTTGTGCGTCCAATCGGAATTGCTCCGGCCGCACGCATTCGTTCGACAACCGGCGCATCTAGTTGCGGTATTGCCTCTGCCAATGCGGGGACACCCTGTGTCGTAGGTAATCCAACCATGTCAATGTTTTCTTTTACCGTGATCGGAACCCCATGCAATGCACCAAGGACATCGCCGCGCGAAATTGCTGCGTCTGCCAAATCAGCCGCGTCGCGAGCTTGATCGCCCAAAACACGAACGATCGCATTCACCTGAGGATTGACGTCAGCGATTCGACTTAGATGCGCTTCAATGACCTCGCGACTCGATACTCGACGCCGTCGAATTGCGTCGGCGAGTTCCACCGCCGACTTGCGCCATAGTTCATCCGACATGTGTCCCCCTTCGTCAGGCTTGTCGCCCCATCAGCTGGATTAACGGTAGTCGTCGCTCTCAAACTGGCGAGAATTGCTACCTATCACTCAACGATGAGGGCGGTGACCATGTATCGCATACCCGTAGGTGTTTCGGCATGATTGAGAATGTGACAATGCCACGCCCACACACCGGTGTCTTGCGCCGTATAGACCACGGTCCACCGTTCGCCTGGTGCGACGCTAATCGTGTCGGCCCAATACGGCGACTCCAGCATCACTCCATCTCGAGCAACTATTAGCCCTGAGGGTTGATGCAAGTGCATCGGGTGGGACATGGCTCCTTCATTGAAATAGTGAACGACCATAGACTGGCCGATCTTCAGAGAGTATGGAGCCGTTGCGGGAAATGACTTGCCATTCAACGACAGCCCAATGGTTCCCGAGTCATTGAGTACCATCATGACTTCTTGCTCCGCGATACCATCGAAATCCGGGACGCGATCGCCCGCCGCCTGCATCGCGGCCGTCTTCCAGTCGCCGATCAAAAGTGCGCCGGCCAATCCATTGGGAACCTGGACCTGCGCGTTGTGGTGCGAGTGGTACATCCCGACACTTGTACCCAGCGCGGTGAACTCATAATTGAATGACCCGCCAGGTGGAATCGGATCCTGCGTATATGGGTCAACTCCGTCCATTCCATTCGGAACGCGAACACCATGTAGGTGCAATGTTGTCGACTCCGGTAATTCATTTTTCAACACAATTCGAACTTTGTCGCCGACGTACACCTGCAGTATTGGGCCAGGGATTTCGCCGTTATATGCCCAACCGTCGACGATAACTCCCGGCTCAACTTCCCATTTTATGATGCTCGAGGTGAGATGAAATTCTTTGAAACCGTCGGCAGCCATGATTGGTTCCAAAATGCTGTTACCGGTACCGGTCGTTGCCGCCGGAAACTTGTTTGCCACTTCGAGCATCATCGAATCCATCTCCTGCCAAGACATCGCCGTATGTCCGGCGTGGGCATCGTCAGGGTTTGGTGAAGCGGCAGCGCTCTCGGCGTCGACATTCACTTTTAGGTTCGCTACCATTCCGGCCGCTTCGTGGCCAGCTACACCACACAGGACCTTGTATGTGCCCTCGTCCAGAATGTTGGTCACAAGGGTGGCCGTTTCACCGGCATTGATCAGCGGTGAATTCTGACCTAGTTCTGGAATCATGAAATCGTGGGCGGTGGTTCCGCTGTTGGTTATTGTAAACGTAATTTTTCCCGGGGGAACCTCTGCTGGAATCATCGTTATTTCAAATTCGCTTAGATTTACTTGGACAGACGAATCAGTCGAGTCGGATATAGATGAGTTCGAGCCGGATTCGGAATTTACGATCGAAACAATTCCGACGGCACCAAGCACAAGAATGCTCATACTCATGGCCGTAAGGATGGATCCGATCATTACCTTTGACCACAGGGTCTCGTTTCGCTCTTTTTGATCAGTGTTCACTATTTGGGTCCTTCCGATCGAACGCGCAAATGCGTCTACATCAACCATACGTACCGCTGTGGACACCCACGTTTCACCTGGTGAGTGTCAGTTGTCACCTAGCCAAAGGCGCGAATTGCCCGCACTCGAAACGGTCTTTGCGGTCCGGTCTTGTTGGCCGACAGGGTCTTTACTCGATCAAATTGTTGACCATCGGTGAAGTACTCGGTCCAGGTGTTCTGGTTGTCATACTCGGACGATGTCCAGTAATAGCCCTTGTCGAAATCCCCGAGTGGGTTATCAAGTACCTTCAAATTGTTGAACACAAGATCGATCTCCTCCTTGGACGGCAAGAACCAGTCATCGGCTTGACGACACACGAGTTCTTGGGCATAGCGGGCCGCATACATCAACTTGGTTTTGTATCGACTGACCACCAACGCGGTATTGATCTTGCCCATTCCAACTGCCTTTGCCAACACTCGTTTCTGCGCAGCCGTTACACCGCCGGTCGTATTTATATACAGCGGAGAAATCACAGCGGCATTGGGCTTCCATGGCAGGGCCACTCCTTCGCATTCGACCGGTGCGACTTCCAGATATCGGCCCCAACTCTTGTGACTACCAGCATCGTAAAAAACGATTCCTCCGCCGGGGCCGGTGGACCCGATCGCATACTCCCCAACCGGATCGGGCGTCGGTATCCCGCTGCCACTCGGAAACGCCCGAATCGGTGTTGCAATGAGCGGCATCGGCGGAAATGATGTTCCGTGCTGACGAGTCATGGTGGAAGCCTTGTTACCGCTTAGACCTGGGATAATTCCGTTGTCATCGGTGAATTGTGTTCCGTCGACAAATAGTTGAAACCAGGCAAATGCGTCGTCCGCCTCGGATGATGTCCACATTGCCGACTGCGTGAATTTACGATTTATTGTTGCTGACTTTGTGGCATTTGGCGCACTTTTGCCGACAAGCTTGAGATAGTTGTAGAGAGCGTTGGCCTCGTCCTTGGACGGCAGGAACCAGTCCGATTTCGGTGAAACGACAAGGCTCGCGACTCGAGCGGCATAATTACCGGTATTGCCATAGGTGTTGATAATTGAGGCGGTGTTCAATTTTCCATAGCCGATGGACTTGCTCAGTATTCGTTGACGCAGTACCGAATTTCCTGCAGCGGGAGCTGGGTACACGGCGGTAAATGCCGACTCGCTCGGGCTCCACGGAACCCTCCACTGGATCGCACCCTTGAATTCAAGATATTGCCCCCACCATTTGAGCGAACCGGCATCGTAAAACACGAACCCTCCGCCCGGTCCCATATCGCCGAGTTTGCATGTACCCCCATCTCTGCAGGTGGCCGCCGAGACTGGGGTTGCCTGTAGCACCAATGCGCTGGCCATGCATAGGACGGCGACAACTAGACGAGCAAGGAGACGATGCGTAGCTAAACATTTTACCCCATAATTCTTGAACATAATCGGCACCACTAGAGTCGCACGGTGGCCACGCGATCCCGTCCATTAGGAGTCGCGTTTGTGCTGATCGCAAGCGTCGGTTTTGGACTGGCACCAACATTTGCCAATTTCTCTTTCGCCCATGGTGCAAGTGCCGTCGGTATTCTTCTAGCGCGATTCACCATTGCCTCCATTCTGATGTTGATCGCCAGGCAATTCTTCGTGCGCAACACTCCGTGGCCGACCAGGCGATTATTTGCCCAAATTTTTCTTCTTGGCGCCATAGGTTTCTTTCTAGGCACCTTGCTCTATTTCACCGCGCTAAAGAACATCGACAGCGGCCTGGCTGTGGTGATCTTCTATAGCAATCCGGTATTTATCGTTTTGCTCTCGTGGTGGGTTCACCATCACAAGCCAAATCGGGCAGTGGCGGTCTGTTTGGTGTTCACCCTCATTGGGGTCGCCATCACCGTCGGTCAGGTGGGCGGCGGAAACCTATTGAGCGTGCTCCTTGTATTAGGGGCTTCGCTCGAATATTCCATTTACATGATTATCAGTGTTCGGGTGATGCCCAAGACCGATCTCTTTACCGGAGTAAATATCGTGATGATTGGAGCGGCGACGTCCTATGCGTTGTACTGGCTGTTTGCCCCAAGTTCGGTGGCGGTGAATTTCCCCACCGATGTGACCGGATGGATGAACGCGTCGCTGCTGGGGGTTGTCTCGACGGCTTGTGCAACGGCGGCGATGTTCGCCGGTGTCAAGGTCATTGGTGCTGCGTCGTCGTCGGTGATCATGACATTCGAGCCAATTGTGGCGATCGTTGCCGGTCATCTATTTTTTGCCGAGCAATTGTCGGCCACACGAATCATCGGGGGCCTATTTGTCATCGGCGCCGTCCTCGCTCTGGCGGTGGTGGAAGCCCGGGCAGGGCCATTGGCAGAGCAAAACATTCCGATCCACCCCTAAATATGGCTATCGGTTGACAACTGAAGCACCATTGGCGAGTAGCGCAAGCACATTGAGCCCAGCCACGCCCAGCGTGAGAGTCCACGCGGCGCGATGATTTCCGGAAAATCCCGTGATGCCGATGGCGATTGCGCTCGCCAGTGCCACGACCAACAGGGCGACTCGAAATTGACTTGTCGAGTCGAGTGCGACCAAGGCGATGACAACTGTTGAAGCAGTGATGAACAGCGCACCGAGAACAAGCGCGGCCAAAAAACCCAGGCGATGTGGCAGTCCGTACACTCCCGTGGCTCGATCCGCTTCAAGATCCGGCAACACGTTTACAAAATGAGCGCCAAGTCCCATCAGGGCGGCCGCGATCATGCCCCACGGTCGGGGCCAGGAATGTTCGGCGAGGCCAAGTGTGACAAATGCTGGGAGAAGCCCGAAGGCGACAACATAGGGTACGGCACTGGCGAGAGTCGATTTCAATTTGAAGTTGTATAGCCAGGCCATGCTCACGGCGACGAGATGGACCCCTCCCGCACGCCAACCGGAGATCAGTGATAATGGGACGCACGCGATTAGGGCTGCAGCGGCGCATATGCCAACAAGAGACTGGTTGACCTGTCCCGCGACAATTGGTTTGTCGATACGTTTCGATTCCGCGTCTCGAACACGATCGAGATAGTCGTTGCTCCATCCGACCGATAATTGCCCACTCAAAACCGCAAGCATCACCCACATGGCTCCGGCGCCACGACCGACGGATACCGCCAGTGCTGTCGTGATCGCGGTAACTGCAATGGTTGGCTGAAGGTGACCGGCACGAAATAGAGGAATGACATCTCTGACAAATGGCCGTTCGAATAAATGTCGAATCTGACGAACCGCCCTACCCACTGGGGAATGCGACGATGATTGATTTTAATGAATTGACAACCGCACCGCGTTTTTCGGCGGGTGTCTTTCCGAGTCGAACGAGAACGAGGTTTCGCTCTGGTATCACCATGATGTATTGGCCCTCATACCCGCACGCGACGAGGCTCCCCGGTTCACTTGGCAGAGTCCACCAATGCGCGCCGTATCCCAGACCCGAATCGGGATCCTGCGCCGTCACTTGGCGGGCATGATCAACCCACCCGGACGGAAGAATTCGTCGATTGTTCCACACCCCATCATGAAGATAGAGGTAGCCAAATCGCGCGAAATCGCGGGCGGTTGCAAATACATAGGACGAACCGACAAAGGTTCCGGCGGGGTCGAATTGCGCCTTTGCGCTCGTCATCCCCAAAGCGTCGAAAAGTCGAACCTGAATAAATGCGTCCATCTGCTCCGTTTGGCCGTGAGCATCCCCCACAACATCGCCGATGATTCGACAAATGATGTTTGTGGTACCCGACGAATATAGCCATGTATTTCCAGGTGGCTCGACGAGTGGTTGGGCTTTGGCGTAGGCGGCGTGATCGGCAACACCTGAACCAAAGAGCATGTCGATCACATCGGAGGCGTCGCCATCAACATAATCTTCGACCCACGACAGCCCCGAGCGCATGTTCAAAAGATGCTGCAAAGTGATCGCACTACGGGGATCACCAATCCATTCGCTTACCGGTGCCGGCGAAGCAACATCAAGAAGATCATCCCCAACCGCGATACCGACGAGCGCGTGAGTGATGCTTTTGGCCATTGACCACGAAATCAAGGTGGTGTCGCGATCGACTCCATCGTGATACTCCTCGGCCACCAGGCGACCTCGATGAATCGCCAATAGGGCGAGTGTCAATCCCGTCTCCTCCCGTTCTCCGATCACGGATGCAAGTTCGTTGCCCAATCGAGTGGCGTCAACATCGGAGTCCGGACTGCCAGATTCCCAATCGGTGGTTGGAAACACAGTGTTAGACGCTAGAGCCTGTGGTACTACTCTCGTGACATGAACAACGAAGAACTCATCAAAGAGGTTTGTCCAATTTTTAGCTCGACGGGTTGGGCCCACTACTTTGTGCCCGAGACTCAGGCCAAAGGTGCCGAATTTGGATTGGATGGTCTGCAGTTCTACGTCATTGGTCGCGGTGGATCACTGGGCGACTGTGAAGGTTCGGCGGTCGCTTCTGCATTCGGATATTTCAAACCGTCACTGATTGCAACAGCCTGGGATGCGGCCAAGGCCAAGGTGGCACCACGGACAGCGGGAAAGGCACATCTGGAGTGTTGCGCCGACTTAGGTCGTGCCAAATTATCCGAAGTTCCACATCTCGCGGAGTTCGTCCTTGCCGCCGATGCCGTAAATGACGCAACTGACACCGACGGCCTTACGCTCTATGCCGCAGTCAAGGCGGAGCCGTTGGCGACCGATGTCCCCGGACGTGCGATGCAACTTGTCACTATCTTGCGTGAATTTCGAGGTAGCGCTCACCTCCTTGCTCTTCGCGCAGTCGGGCTCGATTCCAAAACAGCTCACTTCGTCAAGCGCCCGGCAGACATCAAGATGTTTGGCTGGAACGAAAGCGATGCGCCTGTGATTGATCAATCCGTGAACCGAAAAATGTCGGAAGCGGAATCACTTACCGATCGGCTTGTTGCTCCGGCATATTCGGTGCTTGACGAAGCGGGGCGTGCCAACCTGCTTGCGGGCGCGCAAGCGATCAAGAGCGCGCTTGGTCGGTGATTCAATTTACTTAACGATCCTAAATACCTTTCCTCCATGAGTAAGGACGAAGGCGGCCCCACCGTTGACGGTGCGAATTGCGGTAATCGATCCGACACTTCTTAGCAGCGAAACCACTTTCTTTGTCTTGCTGCCTTCTACCCAAATTGCACTGACTTCCCCGCTGCAATAGTCACCGAAGACATACCAATCCTTGAGCGAGGGTAATTTCGTATCGCGAATCCGAGTGCCACCCGAAATCGAACACTCATTATTTCCGTGTTGATAGGAGTAAACGGGTGGCATGTGCCCCGTCGCGGATTGATCGGTGTTGAACCGGGCATTTGCTTCAAACGCGCTCCACCCGAAACTCTTGTCCTTGCCAAATCCATTGCTGGCCCGCGCCAAATTCACTTCCTCCCACGCATTATGACCTACGTCGGCTATCCATAGATTTCCGTACGAATCGAACTCGAAGCGCCATGGGTTACGCAAGCCTCTTGACCAGATGACTGCACCATTGCCGGCCTGACTAGTTGCGTTCGGATTCAGCGAGATCATCTTTCCAAGTTGTGATTTCGGATCGAGGGCACGCCGCTGCGGATCTCCTCCGCTGCCGCCGTCACCCGTCCCTATAAATAGACGCCCATTTGGGCCAAACGCAAGCCCCCCGCCATTGTGATTTGCATACGGTTGTCGGAGCGAAAAGAGGACGACGCGTGACGACTTTATTGCTGTGCCATCTAAGCTCATCGCATAGCGAGCTACAACTGTGTTGCCGTTTACGTCGGTGTAATTGACAAATATCGATGTGCCCGTCGGGTGAAACACCGCACCAAGTAGTCCCTGCTCACCGCCGCTACTGAGCAGCGAAGCGAGATCAAGCGTTGTAATTTTCTTCCCTGTTGGCCCCAGCCTGACGATCCGACCGGATAGCTGGACTATGTAGAGGCCGGTGTCGTTTGCACGAGATGCGATATCGACGGGTTGCTCAAATTCACCAATTAACACCAGTCGTGCTGTCGGAGTTGAAATTGTATTCGACGGCTCATTTGTTGATGCCCTGACAATCACTGCCGAAAGGATTACTGCGACAAAGAGGATTATCGCCACGAAAGGTAATCGGACCCGAGCAGTCATCGCTAAGCCTAGATCAATTGATTTCGCGGCAGACCTTCACTACTCACAAAACTTCACGACCTGGGTCGCGCGCTGGGTCGTTGTCGGCGAGCACATCGGCTGCCCACTCACTCGACTTCCAACTCGGCACCGGGGTCACAACTCCGCTTTTTGGCACGAAGCGCGAGTGTTCTACAACCACCATTTTGTGGACGTATCGGGGGCAGTTAGCAAAAATCTCGCGCGCTTTTACACGCACGACAAACTGTGCTTCGGGAAGCTCACTTTTCAATGGATCGTCGAGATCGATTGTGGCGGTTCCGTTGAAACGCAGGCGATTACGATTTTCGAAGTCGATGAAGAGAATCCCAACTTCCCGTGCTTCGAGCACATTTCCCATTGACAGATACATTCCGTTGCCGTCGTAATTTGGAAAAGCGATCGTGTGCTCGTCGATGGCGCGCACGAATCCAGGCTCGCCGCCCCGGTACGAACAATTTAGATTTCCGCGCGCATCGACCGTGGCAAGGAAAAACATGTCCCGAGCAGCAATGAACAACTGCTCTTCGATTGTGAGAGCGTCGTGCACAATTGTCTCTTCGAGTCGGTCCGCAAGTCGGCGAGTGTCGAACTGATCTTGCAACCGGCGATGGGTATCTCGGTAGAACTCGGTCATGGTTCCTCGGTATTACGAACTGTAGATCAGCGAGAGAAGTGCGTGATCAATCAGATTAGAATTAGGTACAATAATTCAGAATCGACGGGGAAACCGAAGCAATGACCCTTGATACCCTTCAACCCGAACTTGTCAATTTGGACCGTCTGTATCAACATACGTGCGTTGCCTTTGAGGCCGGCGAAATATCCGCCGCCGAGGCGAGGGCACGGATCCAAAATCTCAGTTACAAGGACCCAGAAGGTCGGATATGGCGCATCGACACCAAAAAGTCGGGACGCCGTGCCGCCTTTACCGATGAGATTGCCGACCAATCCAACCCTTCCACCAAGTACATCCACGATGTTCCCCGTACCGACTCGACACCGCGAGCCTCGGCCGAGTTGGCCAGACTCGATCAGACCTACCAGCAAACTTGCATAGCATTCGAAAACGGCGAGGTGACCGCCGCCGAGGCGAGGGCACGGATCCTCAATCTCACTTACACGGATTCAATGGGTCGGATTTGGCGCATCGACACCAAAAAGTCTGGGCGTCGCGCCGTCTTCACTGATGAAGTCGCCGATCATCCAAGTTCGCCAACAAAATTTACACTTGACGTACCGCCTCTGGCTCGGATCCCGATCGAGACTCTTGACCGAAACGTGGCGACACAGGTTGAGACGCCAAAGCGATTCGATGTCGATCAGAAGTCCGCGCCTCGTCGCCAGATTGCCTCAGTTCGTCGGCAGCGAATGCAGCTATTCGCTAAGGCGGCGGTCGTGCTCATCATGTTGGTGACGAGTCTGCTGATAGTCCTCGCCGACAATGAGCCGGCCGTGACAAGTTCGGTGACAACAATTTCGGTTTCAACAACGCAAGCACCTGCAATTCCGCAAGTGATCAACATCTCGACGTTCTTCACTCGCGGAGAAGTTCCATTTGATGTGGACATTGAATTTGGACGCTCAGTACGGGACGCGCCGCTGATGGTACATCGGCGAGGAGTCCCCGATGGCGTTCCGGTTCTCGTGATCGGAGTCACTCACGGTAACGAAGATGCGGGCGTGGCAGTAGTGGACCTGCTACGCACAATGGAACTCAGCCCAAAGATTGACCTATGGCTTGTACCGTCGATGAATCCGGACGGTCAGATCGATCGCACTCGACATAATGCGAACGGAGTCGATCTCAACCGAAACTTTCCCGTCCGCTGGAGCCCGAACGAACTCCCCGGAAATTGGCAATATTCGGGACCGAGTGCGGCAAGCGAACCCGAAGTCCAATCGATGGTACGTCTCGGAAATCTCGTTAAGCCGCAGATCGTGATCTGGTATCACCAGGACTATTTTCGAATCGCGCCAGGCGTTGGTCGACCCGGAGACATCAGAGCGCGCTACGCCGAATTGGCCCAGCTTCCCCTTCTTCAGATAGTTGGCGGATTTTACAGCGGAACCGGCGCAATTTGGTCCCGGTCTGTGCAGGGTCCGAACGGAGTCAGCATCACAGTCGAATTTGGACCATCTCCACTTAGATCGGGAGAAGCTAAGTGGAATGCAGACGCGATCATGACGATCGTCGAAGAATTTTTCTAGAATCTACAGGCGACGGTCTCGAGTACACACTCGTTTTCGACTCGCACCATCTTCGTAGCACTGAATTTCCGTTTCCTCAACTTCAAACATAGTCATCAGATCGATCCGTGGATCGATCATGCCAGGAACCGCACACGGGTAGATGTCGGAAAACGGACACGGATTATCGGCGACATTTGCCACCAGATGTGATATGTACCATCCAAGCGCCACGGATCCTTCAATGTTCAAGTGAATGCCGTCCCGAAGGAACCACTCACTCCTTCCCCAACTGAATAAATTCCAGTCGGCGATGGCAACATCACCCGAGTTATCCGCGGCGACGACTTCTCGAATAAGTTTATTGAAATCCGCATATACAGAGCGTTTGCCTCGCGAACCTGGGGACGGAAATTTGAGGGACTCCCTGAAATTGAGAACTATTAGCTGGACACCCTTGACCTGAACTTCCTCGATCAAGAGCTTCAATTCGTCATCGACTCGCCTTACGCTGCTGTCATATCCGGCCATCAATATGACATAATCCAACGGACCACTGAATCCCTTCAAGGCGCTCAATGCGCTCTTGGGAATTCGCTTTTCGCGACCATAACACGATGAATCGGCGATTCTTCGACATGACTCGGCATCCAATTTATAGTTGAAGCCCTCAAGGCTCACGGTTCCCTGTTCGAACCAACGCAACGCTGCCATCGTCGAGTCGCCCAAGAGCAATACATTGACCAAATTTTTCGATCGAACAATATTGCTTGGCGCAGTCTCTGCCACTTTTGTTGTTGGGCGCACAAGATTTCCCAAACCTGTCGCATCATCAGACGGAACAGTAGGTTTTGCCAGAGCCTCAGACCGCGCGTCGAGTCGAGGCGCGACGGCATACAAACCAAGCGCGCCGGTTAACCCAATCGCAATCGCCGTAACTCCGGCAATGACACTGCGCCACGGTCGCACCGACAGCCACACATGTCGGCGGGCAGGTTGCTCAATATAGGTATAGGTGACCACCGAGAGCGCAACGCAGGCGACGAACAGCGCAAATTTTGTCGGCACAGATGGAATTCCAAAACGTGACTCGACTAATACCAACACGGGCCAGTGCCACAGGTACAGCGAGTAACTCCATGCCCCCACATATTGCGCGGGGGCAATGCGCAGAATTCTCTGTGGGCCCCACGCCGTCTCCACGGCGGCAATCACCGCCACAGTTCCGAGCACCGGCAACAGTGCCGCCGATCCAGGAAATTCGGTTCGTGAACTAAAGAAAATTGCAGACCACAGGATAAATATCAAGCCAAGCCAGCCAAGTACTGCTCGCACCTGTTCAGGAATCTTGAGAATATGCGCACCCAAAATGGCCAGCCCGGCCCCGGCGAGTATCTCCCAGATTCTGGCGTGCGGCATGTAGTAGCCAAGTTCGGGATGCAACGGCGTGATGGCGATGGAGTACATCAGGGAAGCGCCACCGAACACCGCGACAATGACGGCAAGCCACATCTTCCAACGGGCTCGACCTAGTTTGACCACGGCAAACAAGATCAATGGCCACAACAAGTAAAACTGCTCCTCAATTGCCAACGACCAGTAGTGCTGTAGCTGCGACGGCGGAGTAACCCCCGACAGATAATTTCCGGTCGTGAAGTACAGGACAAAATTGGCGCAAAATCCGACGGCACCAAGCGCAACGGTCGACAATTCTCTGGCCCGTCCGGGCTCCAGCATGAACAGCCCAGCTGCGACAGTGACAACGACGACCAAAAGCGACATCGGGATAATTCGTCGAATTCGGCGGGCCCAGAAATTACTGAGTCGAATGTTGCCGTCGCGAGTCGCTTCGTCGATTAGGAGTTTGGTAATGAGAAACCCAGATATAACGAAGAACACATCAACGCCAACGAATCCACCGCCGAATTGTTCGACCCCGTAGTGGTAGGCGACAACAAGCAAAACAGCGAGTGCACGTAGTCCTTCGATGTCGCTGCGGCGCTGACTAGCGATATTCGACACTGTCCTCCATAGGCAGAGATCCGCCTATACGTAGTATTTCTACCAACATGTCAACTTACCTAAACTGCAGCAAATTCGGCGAAATGAATTGGTGGCGTTGTTCTTACTATCGTTGGCTTCGTCGGATAAATTCAATTCTTTCGGACATTGGCCTGCGAAGCCGTGACGTCTGGAATTGATGGTGTCGGTAAACGATCGCTGGTTCTTCAAGTACCCACCCATCGTGCCGATCGGTAACTGCCAAAATACAGGCAGTATCTTCATCGCGGGCCAATCCTGGCCATCCGCCAACCTCCCACAGATAATCGGTGCGAGTTGTCCATGTCGCCGGATGAAACGGGATAACTGCATGAATCTCCCAGCACTGGCGGACGCGACCAAACTCCACTTTACCTAGCCAAGTGGCGGCGGAAAACGGTACTGCCGAGGAGGGCATCTGCATCTGTGCATCAAGTCGAGCAGAGTAACCCGTTGATCTAGGTTTCAGATTGGTTGGGCCGTCGAGTGCATTTGCCCCCACCCAGCCACTGCCCGCCACGATCATTTCAATCGTTCGAGCCAATGAACCTTCGACAAGGATGTCATCGGCATCTCGAATGCAAACAAAGTCTGAATCAACTCTTGCTAACGCCAAGTTACGCGCTTCGGCCGCGCCTCCACACTCCGACGACGCTGAGTAATCGATTCGCGCGTCGGCGAGCGACTCAAGAAAAGCCCTGCAGTTCGATGGAGGTCCGTCCTCACGAACATGCCAGCGGATTGACCAACCGTACGGAAGTATCTGATTTGCGATTGAAGCCCAAATGTCTGGAAGAAACGAGACGTGACTTGCGTGTACTGGTGTGATGATCGCCAGTTGCTGTCGACGGGACTGTACGGGCATGACCTATCTCGATGACAATATTGAGAAGTCGCTACGAATTACCGGCCGATTAATAGCCTGTCCATTTGGACCAAAAACAGTAAGTGGATTGCCCAATTGGGTGAACTCGACGGCAGTAATTTGGGAGTAGGCGAAACTGGTGAGCACCAATTGCCCGAGAATTAGGATTTGTTCATCGCCAGGTATCTCCTGAAAATCCTCGCTCAAATCTAGAATTGCCTTACCATCGATTACCGCCGCAGACACCACGATTTCACCACGATTTGCAAGACCAGTACTAATTCCCAATGCGACCTCTGAGGCCGGAACCGGCTGAGTAAGCAGTCCCAATACGGTGAACAAATCGCTCCCTTGGGCAATGAAACGCACACGACCCACTAATCCTTGATCGCGAACCATATAGATAATTGCGCCGTCTATCGGTACCGGTGGTGCAATGGTCGTCGTCGTGGTCGTAGAGCTCGTGGATTCAAAGACCACATAGTCTGTGGAATTCAGCCGTCGATCCTTCGACTCGCTCCTCAGTGAACAGCCCGTGACGCTTAAAAGCAGCGCGAGGGTTGTGAGAATGGCCAACCTCTTCATTTCATGCCCTCGCTCCGAGTGAGAGTCAGCGAAAACCGTGCCCCGCCTATTGGGCTCTCGTCGACGACGACAAATCCGCCCATGGATTTCATGTGCTCGGCAACAATGGTCAGTCCTAGTCCAGAACCAGCAATTTTTGAATGTCGCGAGCCTCTGCTGAACGGTTCAAGGATTCTTGCCCGTTCGAATTCAGGGACCCCGTCGCCAGCATCGTCGAAATGAATCGTGACCGTATCTACATCGACGTCGCAACAAATCGACACAAGACCCCGTCCATACAGCCGAGCATTGTCGACAATATTGGAGAAGCAATAAGCAAATCGTCGAGTGTCGACTAATACCTCTACTTCTGCGGCGTTCGGTGACTCCATAAACAAATCATGCGAGAGTTTGGAGCGATCGAGCAAAGTTTGGATAAGTAGCACCAATTGCAGTGACTCTAGATTCAGTGTGGCGACATTGGTGTCACGACGCGAGATTTCAATGAGATCGGAAAGTATTTTTTCAAAGGCTGTCACTCGTTCAATGAGGACATCGACACCAAATTGGACTCGTTGGGGCAAATCCGCGCGACGGGAAGCGACGAGCTCCGCCGCTCCTCGAATGACGGTCAGGGGAGACTTCAATTCGTGACTTACATGACCGGCGAATCGAATGTCTCGCTCTGCTCGTTCTTGCATCGACGCAGTCATCGTGTTAAAGGAGCGTGCGATCATTGCCAAGTCCGGTTCGTGAGGCTCATTGATACGTACGCTTAGATCTCCCGCACTGATCCGCGATGCCGCATTACTAATAGTGTGCAATGGTTCAGAAATTCTGCGTGACAACCACAAGCCGATGACTCCTCCGCCCATTGTTGCCAGGATGATTCCAACGCCGAATGCATTGCGCAGCGAAGTAAACGCGCGGTCAAGTTCGACTAGTGGAGCTACCCCGACAAAGGTTGAATTGGGTGAGGTAACGATCTCAATTGGAATTGCAGTAAAAAGAAGTGGCTTACCTGCGACCGTCGTTCGTTGCCGCGATGGTTGACGCTGATCTATCGAGAACTTGAGTGAATCTGGAATGTCCGTTTCCGAGAAACCCACACCGGAGACCAACCACTTCGAGCCAACGCGGAGCATCGCTTGAGAGCCGCCAAGTCCTCGCGATGCTTCGAGTAGTGCTTCAAGCGGTTCCTGTCCGTCCGCCAGTCCACGCGCAACAAGTCTGGCCGCCGCAAAGGACTGAGTGACAGCAACGGATTCGCGTTGATTGAGGAGATATCTGTAAGCGATTAGATACGTGGCGCTGGAGGCTATGAGTGAAACTACGAGTGCCACGATGCAACCAATCAGAAGCGATTTGGCGCGAAGAGTTGGTGTCCAAATGGCTGCCATAAAATTGGGCATTGCTTATGGCAGAAGCTTGAAGCCGACACCCCGAACGGTGACGATCTTGTCTTGCAATCCATGCGCCGCAAGTTTTCCGCGAAGACGATATATCTGCATGTCCACTAGACGGGTGTCGCCCAGGTAGTCGTAGCCCCACACGCAATCGAGTAGCTCAGTACGACTAACAGTTTTTGGCGATCGAGTCGCCAACTGAACAATGACTTCGAATTCAGTTCTGGTCAACGCCAAAGTTGCATCACCGACGAACGACTCGTGTGTCCCCGGTCGCAGACAGACATCTCCGACTTTGACATCGATCGGTCCTTCACTCCCTATACCGACATGCGCGCGGCGTAGTATCGCGCGTAGTCGGGCCGCTAATTCCTTAGATCCAATTGGTTTTGCGAGAAAGTCATCGGCTCCAGCTTCGAGACCGGCCACGACGTCATGTGAGTCGCCGTGCGCGGTGAAAATTACTATAGGTATGGTGGATTTTTTGCGCAATTCACGCACGACTTCAAATCCGTTTATCCCCGGTAGTCGCAAGTCTACGATTGCCAAGTCAATGGTGTGAACTTCGACGAGTTCGATACCGATCTCGCCCGTCTCGGCCGTAACAACGACGTAACCCTCATCTTCGAGGGCCGCGCTCAATACGATTCGGATCTTGTCATCGTCTTCGATGTAAAGGATTGTCTGTGGAATAGATTTATTGTGCCACCGTCTAACCATACTGGTCGCTAGTTTTATTCGTTTCGCACAAATTCCACATAATTGTCTTAAATTTGTGACAGTTTTGTGAGAAAACTTTGACTCAATCGTTATGCACGTGTGGGAATACTATGTGCATGTCGTTAGCCAATCTGCGTCCAACAATCACTGTATGTATTCCAGCACACAACGAAGAGTCGACCGTCGGCAATATTGTTCGGCATCTACGAGATATGTATCAGCGGCGACGACAATTTATCGATGAAATAATTGTCGTCGATGACCGCTCAAGTGATCGAACCGCTCAAGTGGCGCGAGTGGCAGGGGCAAGGGTCATTCGCACCCAAGATGAGTGCGCAATATTTGGAGGCAGCATTGGCAAAGGCGATGCGATCTGGGCATCATTACGAGCTTGTCGAACCCAACTTATTGGATGGGTGGATGCCGATCTGGCTTCATATCCAGAGAATATGGTCGAGGAGATCTTTGATCCATTACTGAGCAATCCAAACATAAAACTCGTAAAGGGGTCATTTTGCCGAGTTGATGAAAACCGGAAACCCGTGGTGGGTGGACGAGTCACCGCTCTGACGGCACGCCCACTTCTGGAAATGTTCTTCCCAGAACTGATGCGGTTACGCGATCCATTGTCGGGAATGTTTGGTGGACGGACCGAGGAGATTGGCGCCTTGATGTTGGATGCCGACTACGGAGTAGACATTGGAATCGTTCTTGATCTAGCGGCCAAATATGGTTCGGAATCGATATGCGAAGTACAGGTAGGAGAATTGATGCATCGCAACAGACCGCTTGGCGAGTTAACAACGATGGCGACAATGGTTGTTAGAGCAATAATGTCGCGAGTGTCTCGAGCAAAACTAATGGGTCTCTCCGATGTGACTGCGGACCTGGAGATTACGCATCAACTCGTTCGTCGATTGCCGCCCTTCGAGAGAATCAAACACTTCGATGTACTTGGTGCTGTCATCTGAATCCAGATGTAGATCCTACTCTTCACTTGAGGGACAGATTGATCACACCGACGTCGGGCCGGCTCAAAGCCGTAACCGCGGGAGTCGAATGATGTGTACATCGCGGATGGCTTTGGCCCAGTTTTCGATCAAATTTCGAAACCGTCGGTGGGCGCTGAGGGATTCGAACCCCCGACCCTCTCCTTGTAAAAGAGATGCT
>CAYGOJ010000015.1:0-22425 GCA_964351545.1 uncultured Acidimicrobium sp. | reverse complement strand
TTGCGATTACTCGCGATGAGCTGTGAGCCCGAGTTGTCGGATTTCTTGTTCATAGAGCGTAATCAGCGTACCGCTAGCCTGAAAAACCCATGACGAGTGAGCAACTACCACCGCTCAACATTTCCGCAACTGCGCTGGAGCAAATCGGTGCGCACGCGATTGCCTGCTATCCGGAGGAAGCGTGTGGTCTGCTGGTCGGCACGGGTGAAACCAACACCGTGCGCGAGTTTCATTCGTGCGTCAATGTCGCCGAATCCGCACGGGTGTACACGCTCGATCCATTACAACACTTGCGCATCGAACGCGACGCCGAAAATCGTGGACTCGAAGTCATTGGCGTAGTGCACAGCCACACTCATACCGAGGCGTACCCGAGTTCGACAGATGTCGCCCAGGCTCCTGATCCGGCCTGGCACTACATGATCGTCACGTTGATGCGAGGCGCTGCAGAACCCCGCAGTTTCCGCATAATCGACGGGCAGGTCAGCGAAGAAGTGGTGGCGTCGATATAGCCAACGAGAAGGCGAATCTGTACAATTATGACTGACATAGTCAACAATCAGTCGGTTGTCCAGGAGTTAGTGCGCATGGTGCCTCTTGAAAGTGTGTTTGAACTAATTGGCAACACGCCGCTGGTGGATGTCAGCAATTTGTCGCCAAATCCGCGCGTGAAGTTGATGGCCAAGATGGAGAACCAAAATCCATTCGGTTCGGTCAAGGATCGAATTGCAAAATCGATGGTTGAGCGGGCCATCAAAGATGAGGCTCTCGTTCCCGGTCAGCGAATCATCGAACCGTCGTCGGGTAACACCGGAATTTCACTTGCAGCAATTGCCGCCATCAAGGGTCATCCAATCACAATTCTGATGCCAGAGAGCGTGTCCATTGAGCGTCGCCAGATGCTTGCGGTATTCGGTGCCGAAATTATTCTTACACCGGGAAATGAAGGTTCAAATGGCGCCGTGCGTCGCGCCGAAAAACTGGCCGGTGAGCATCCAGAGTGGTGCTTCCTAAACCAGTATCAAAACGACGCCAATCCAATTGCTCATTACGAGGGAACCGGACCAGAAATTTGGCGCGATTGCCCAGAGATTACTCATTTTGTATCTGGACTCGGTACGTCGGGAACGTTGATGGGTGTCGGGCGCTACTTAAAGGAACAAAACGCAAATATCAAGGTCATCGCCATTGAACCACCGCTCGGCGAGCGAGTCGAGGGCTTGCGCAACTTAGATGATGGTTACATTCCGCCCATTTTTGAACAGTGGCACGGCATCGATGTGCTGGATCGCAAGCGAGTGGTCCGTCCGCGCGAAAGTCTCGAAATGACGCGACGACTTGTGCGAGAGTGTGGAATATTTGCCGGCATCTCATCGGGAGCGTCGTTAGCCGGAGCACTAAAAGTTGCCGGTGAAATTGATGAAGGAACAATCGTGTTCATCGTGTGCGACGGTGGCTGGAAGTATCTCTCCACTGGGGCATACACCGACGAACTTGATATTGCCGAAGCCGCTGCTGAAAAGATTATCTACTTCTAGCTTCCCGCCACCAATATCGCCATTCCGATCAGCACAATAACCGCAGAGGTAATCCGTCGTCGGTGGTCACCTTCGTTTAGATATCTCCATCCGGCAAAGGCGGCCAACACAACACTTGTTTCGCGAAGTGCGGCAACGTAACCCACGGGAGCATGTTGAACGGCTATAAGCACCATCGCATATGCACCGGTGGATGCAATCGCACCGGCCGTCAGGATTCTCCAATTTTTGCGCAAAGTCGGAAGCATCTCGCTACGACGAGTAATCGACATCCAAGTCGTCGAGATCACGGCTTCAACCATCATCAATGCCAAGGTGTAAGGGAGTGCGTCGGAAAGGCGCGCCCCATGCGCATCGACGAGGGTATATACGCCGATCGAAACCGCAACAGTGAGTGCAGCAACAACTGTTGGACGAGTGCCTGTAGTTGCAAGCACGAGCAATCCGGCCACCACCGCAACTATTCCAATCATCGACGGAGTCGACAAGTTGTCGTCTAGGACAACTACGCCACCGATTGCTGCCAACAGGGCGCCCCCACCGCGGGCGATGGGGTACGACATCGAGAAATCGCCTAAGTCGTATGCCCTGGCAAGAGCCAAAATGTATGGCAAATGAATCGCGCCGCTGAAAAACACCCACCTCCACGCGATGGTTGGCATTCCATCGATGAGTATCCACACTGCGAGTGTTACGGCACACAACAATCCGGCAATGAAAAATTGACCCCACAGCGATAGTCGCCGATCGGTGCTTTGTTTGACCGCCAGATTCCACGATGCATGTAACGCAGCCGCAGCGAGGGCGAGCAGCGTGGCGAGAAGCACGCGATGAGGCTATTGGCTTGGCGTAAACTTGGGCGTGATGCGTTCCGAGTCCAGTCAACCAATAGGAATGTTTGACTCCGGATTCGGTGGTCTCACCGTTGCGCGAGCGGTGATCGATGTTTTGCCGAATGAAAATCTCATCTATATCGGAGATACGGGTCGGTACCCGTACGGCAACAGACCTGCCGCCGAAGTACGCGGCTACGCCCGTGAGTTGGCGTGGAGCTTGGTCACCGACTACAACGCCAAGGTTGTGGTCATCGCCTGTAACACGGCGGCCTCGGTTTCGTTGGACGAACTTGCCGACGAATTACCGGTACCCGTGGTTGGTGTGATTGAACCGGGTGCGCAGGCACTTGTGCGGGTGACGAGAAACAACCGCATCGGGGTGATAGGAACGGTGGGCACGATCGCATCCGGCGCGTATGAAAATGCGATTGTTGCCTCCGGGGCCCATGTCACGCTTACATCGGCGGCCTGTCCGGGATTTGTTGAATTTGTCGAGCGTGATCAGACCAGCGGTCGGGAAGTCACAGTTCTAGCCGAGCGACTCTTAGCCCCGGTTCGGGCCGCCGATGTGGATTCTCTATTGCTTGGGTGCACTCACTACCCATATCTGTCGCGCGTCATTGGAGACGTGATGGGCCCGGATGTGGTGTTGGTGAGTAGCGCCGATGAAACCGCACTTGCCGTACGCGATGCGTTACTCGAGAGAGACGATCTGCGAACGGGTTCGAGTGGCACTCACACATTTTTGTCGTCCGGCGATGTGGCATGGTTCGCCGACCTTGGCAGACGGTTACTCGGACCAGAACTCATCAGCGCTCATCATTGGGCAATAAACGCAGGGAGACAGACATGACACGACCCGACGGCAGGCAATCAAATGAATTGCGGGTGATGAGTTTTCAGCGCGACTTCACCGAGATGGCTGCGGGTTCCGTGCTTGTTTCGTTTGGTAAAACGCAGGTGTTGTGCACCGCTTCGGTGGATAACGATGTACCTCGCTGGATGAAGGGCAGTAATAAGGGATGGGTCACGGCCGAGTATTCGATGCTGCCGGGCTCGTCACCGGAACGAGTTGATCGCGAAGCCGCCAAGGGCAAGCAAAACAGTCGTACCGTCGAAATTCAACGACTAATTGGTCGAGCGTTGCGATCGTCGTGCGACATGCGATTGCTTGGTGAGCGTCAGATCCTCATCGATTGCGATGTGTTGCAGGCCGATGGCGGCACTCGCACGGCCAGTATCTGTGGAGCCTTCATCGCTCTGCACGACGCGATCACTCGTTTACAACAGAACAAGATGCTCAGCGCCAATCCTTTGCACTCGCTGTGTGCGGCAATCAGCGTTGGCATTTGCGACGCGATACCGGTGCTCGACTTGCCGTACATCGAAGACAGTACGGCCGAAGTCGACATGAATGTGGTGATGCTGAAACCAATCAATGGAGGAGAGTCGCGATTCGTCGAGGTTCAGGGCACCGCGGAGGGAAAGGCGTTCACGCGGGGCGAACTTGATGAGCTACTGGCACTAGCCGCAGGTGGAATAGATCAGATATTTGCTCTGCAGTCCAATCTCTTGGCGATAGCGCCAGCGGCTCGGCCGATCGGCCGCTAAACATGCTCAGGGTCGTCTGCGCGTCGGCAAACCCTCACAAGTTCGAAGAAATAATTGGATTAATGAGCGGCACTGTTGAACTCATGGTGCGACCGAATGGTCTTGCCGAAGTTGAGGAAAGCGCCGACACGCTTGTGGGCAATGCGCGATTAAAGGCGCAGGCGGTGTGCGCGGCTACTGGTTTACCGGCACTCGCCGACGACACCGGTCTTGAAGTTGACGCGTTGGGCGGTGCGCCAGGCGTGCATTCGGCACGCTATGCCGGGGACGGGACCACCGATTCAAAAAATCGTCTCAAGCTTCTTGCCGAACTTGTGGGGGTCGCAGCCAAGGACCGTACGGCGCGATTTCGTACCGTCGCGCTTCTGAGTTGGCCAGGCGGTAACGAAATATTTGCCGAAGGCACATGCGAGGGACGAATTGCCAAGAGCGAGCGAGGGGAGCGGGGCTTTGGCTATGACTCGCTTTTTATCGCCAACGAAGGCGATGGTCGAACATTTGCGGAAATGACACTAAACGAAAAACACAAGCTCTCTCACCGTGGACGAGCCTTTCGGGAACTGTCGAAACTGCTGTTACCAACCGCGTAAATCGATGTTCCACCGATCAACAATCTCGTCTCCGCGGACGACCCAGGCGATGTCGTGCATCGCGATCGTCGGATCGATGTGTGCCGGTGTTACCCGCACCTGTGATCCGAGTGCAAGCTGCGGACCGTCGCTTGCCGCAATTGTCGTGTGTTCATCGGAGCAAAACCACACGCTGTGATCCGCCACGGACGGATTGCCGTGGTCCATGCACAGTGACTTCAACCCGACATTTATGACAGACCACTTTGGAGTTCGCGAAATTACGGTTCCAAGAATCCACATTGCCTGCTCAAATGGCAGACCCAATTTTGTGTATTGCGAATCCATCAGTGAATACGATCCAGCCTGAACCTCTGTCACTCCGGTTGTATCGTGTAGATCGCAACTTCCCGTGCCACCACCGGAAACGATGTCGCCACCAACATCGGCGGCGGCACCTCGAAGAATCGCCATGGCTTCTTCCACCTGTCGACGTTGTTCGACACGATCGGTGACCATCATTAAATGACCTTCGTAGCCCATCACGCCACGAACGATAAGTCCGGCATGTCGGGCCCGATCCGCCAGGGCTCCCGCCAGTTCCGGTGCGCATCCGCAGCGCGGTAATCCAACATTGACATCGATGAGCACATGTTTGATTCCGGCCTTGGCGGCGGCCCGAAGAGTTTCGTCGGAGTCAATTGCCACGGTGATCGCCGCATTGTCCTGAACGCGTGCCAAAGTTGCAAGTTTTTCGACATCTAAAACTTCGTTGGCAAGCAACAAGTCTGTGCCGAGTCCGGCGTCGGCCATACCAACCATCTCTCGAACTGTGGCGCACGTGAAATGTGGGTGTCCGGCATCGGCTTGGCGGCGGGCCAATACGGTGCATTTGGTCGCTTTGACATGCGGCCGCAAACTTGTTCCCGGACGAATCGCACTCATTGCGGCGATGTTGCGATCTAGCGCATCCACATCGATAATCACTGACGGCGTGGCGAGTTCTTGAATTGTCTTTGGATTCGCAGCGGATTTCGAAATCGGTCGCGAGTTCACAGTGCGCTAACTATACATTTTGTGCGAAGAATTTCTGTTCGTTCCTTGCCTTTCAAATCCCGAATTGCGTACAAAGTAATCGTTGACGGCACGCCGCGCTCTCGCAGTTCCTTGACATATTCAAGAACCGTTTTCTTGTCGCCACGCATGACATCCTTTAGACACCAGCCCACACCCTTTTGCACCAAGTCTTCGTCGTCCCAAATTATGTTTTCGCATAGTGATAGCGCTTCGTCAGTGAAATTTCCACTCGCACCAACCTTACGAACGAAAGCAACGACACTTGTGCGGCGTTTCCACATATTTTGTGACCGATTCCATTTTCTGAGATAACGAATTGTGTCGACCGGGTATTTCAGAAGAATCGGTTGCAAAACGTCAATGCAGAAATCATCTACTTGAGACCAGCTGCAAAAATTTTCAAGTACCTCATCTAAAAATGGCAGAGCTCGTTTTCCTATGCACTCGATTTTGTTTTGCAGCACAAAATTTCCAGCTAAGACCGTGTCTTCGATTTTGTCCTTGTACAGCTTTTTGGAAAGCGCAAGTGCTTCCTCGCAGGACAGTTCCTTGATTTCAACCTTGTGTTGAATAAGCAGCTTCTCAAGCGCTGGGGATGAGATTCCCAAAGATCGATAGCCTGCGTATTTGTGATTTAACAGATCAAGCTCGGCAGCTTTCTTATTTTCATGCTTAATTAGGTCGCTGTAGACCTGTTCATACAGGCGATTCGTTTTGTGTGCCGACGGAGAGACTCGAACTCTCACTGGCGGCGTCCTAAGCGCCGTGCCTCTGCCATTGGGCTACGTCGGCGGGAATGGGTTTTACTTATCGTGCCTGAAAGAGTAGTGGTTCGGAGTCGAACTTTGACAGAATGTAAATTGTGCAACTGAAGCGAGCCATGCCGCCAAATCAACCCAGCAGCGACTCGCAGGCGATGAGTAAACAGCTCGGTCTCGCCGACGCGGTAGTCGATAGTTCGGCTCTCGATGAAAGCGTCGCTAGGTGCGCCGAGAACGATGTATTGCTTCCAACCTTTGCCCAACTCGCAGATCCCTCACAGATTCCGGTCGATATCGCACATGGTGTAGACAAAAATGCGCCGGATGCGCGCAATTTGTTTCGCGTTCATTGGTGTAACAATCTGAACGGTGATCGGGTGACCGTTCCAGACCACGTCGTTCTCCCCTCATCGTTGACCGGAGTGCCTAGTCCAATTGTGGTGATGTTCGGTGATCGATTTCCGATGATCGCCGCCCACAAAGTGCTGGCGGCGTATTCGTGTCTTGTACCAAGGGTGGTAACTGGCCAGTTCAATCCGTCCACTCAACGGGCAGTGTGGCCGTCGACCGGAAACTATGCCCGCGGTGGTGTCGCGATCAGTCGAATCTCTGGCGCCCGCGGGGTGGCCGTGCTACCGGCCGGTATGTCTCAGGAGCGTTTCGATTGGCTCGACAACTGGGTGAGCGACCCCAGCGACATTATTCGGACCCCGGGCACGGAAAGCAATGTCAAGGAGATCTACGACGCGTGCAACGAGATGCAGCTAGACCCACAGAACTTTATTTTCAACCAATTTTGCGAATTTGGCAACTACGCCGGTCACTACGAGATCACGGGTCGGGCATTGGTATCGGTATACGAACATGTCGTCAAGTCGCTCGGCAATCCAGAGTTGCAACTCGCCGCGTTTACCTGTGCCACAGGATCTGCAGGGACGATTGGTGCGGGCGATCGGCTCAAGGAACTATACGGAACAAAAATTGTTGCGGTAGAGGCCCTCGAGTGTCCAACGATGCTTGAAAACGGATTTGGTGAACACAACATTCAGGGCATCGGAGACAAACACATTCCGCTTATTCACAATGTGATGAATACCGATGTTGTCGCCGCCGTGTCCGATCGGGCCACCGACGAGCTCGATGTGCTGTTCAATACCGACATTGGACGTGGTTACCTGCGAAATCAAAAGGACATTCCAGCCGAAGTTGTGAATGCCTTACAACACTTTGGTCTCTCATCTATTTGCAACATGATTGCCGCGATCAAAACCGCAAAACTGCTTGACCTTGGGCCACATGACGTGATCATCACAATTGCCACGGATGGGGCCGCGATGTATGCCAGCGAGAGGGTCAAAACCCTGACCCGTCGATTCAACAATGTATTTAGCGAAGTTGAGGCGGCACAGGTGTTTGCCGAACATCTTGAGAATGTTGGAACCGACTCGATGCTCCATTGCACCGAACGGGATCGCAACCGAATATTTAATCTTGGCTATTACACATGGGTCGAACAGCAGGGCACGCCGCTTTCGGTTTTTGAAGTCCGTCGTTCGCAATCGTTTTGGCGCGATCTCCGTCGTTATCTACCCGTGTGGGACGAACTCATCGCCGACTTCAATCGGCGAGTCATGTCATCGAGGAAATAGTGTCAATCACCGCGCAGAAAGCGGTGAGCTGGCGGTGTGCCGTTTGCGATACACGCGTCGCGATTGATCGAGCCCTCGGTTGGAGTTGCCCGAATGCCAACGCCCAAGATCGGCACCACGTCCTGCATCTCGACGAACCGATCAGCCCGCTGCGTGGTATCGGCGATCTAAATCCATTTCTTGCGTTTCGTTCATGTCTTGCTTGGGATGCTTTTGCCGCCGCCCATGGAATGTCGGTAAGCGAGCGTGAAGCAATCATTTCCCAGACCGATAATCAAATCGCGGCGGTGGCGGGAACCGGTTTTCGAACGACGCCGTACGGTCGCAGCGATGCGCTTTCGGACGCCCTAGGTTTCACATCGGCCGGCGGCGTGTGGGTGAAGGATGAAACTCACAATGTTGCGGGGTCACACAAGGCCCGACACTTATTCACCGAGATCATGCATCTGCTCGTGGCCGAGCGAGCGGGCGCCACTCCTTGGAAGCTGATCGGAGAGCGGCCGTCGTTGGCCATTTCATCGTGCGGCAATGCGGCGGTGGCGGCAGCCACCTTGGCCAAGAGCGTGGGATGGCCGTTGAAAGTATTTGTGCCAGTGACAGTGGACAATGAAATTATTGGGGTGCTCACGGCTCTCGGTGCAAACATCGTGTCGTGTCCACGACTTGACACGGATCCTCCCGGTGATCCATGTGTCCATCGTTTCCATCAGGAAATCGCCGACGGTGCAATTCCCTTCGGTGTCCAGGGGCCGGAAAATGCATGGTGCCTAGATGGTGGTCGCACGATCGGCTGGGAAATGGCCAACGAACACGAACAAACTGGCGGCCCACTTTTGGATCGTGTCTTCGTTCAAAGTGGTGGCGGAGCACTTGCCGCCTGCGCGGCGGCCGGCCTTTTCGCTGGTGGCGTTCGTCCAAAACTTCACGCGGTTCAAGCACAGGGGTGCGCCCCATTGGCCAGAGCTTGGAGTCGGGCCAAGGCAACGGGAGGTACCCGAAACGCCGGCGGTCGATGGTCGGAGTGCATGTGGCCATGGGAGCAAGTTCCCTCGTCGCTTGCGGATGGAATTTTGGATGATGAGACCTATGACTGGATCGCGGTGTGCAATGCCATGTCCGACAGTGGGGGTTCGCCGGTGGTGGTTTCCGAACAGCAGATCGCAGAGGCCTATGCGTTGGCCCACCGAGTCACTTCAATTGATGTCAGCCCGACTGGCACGGCCGGCTTGGCCGGAGTGCTTTCGATGCGCAACGACTTGGCCGATGACGAAATGATTGCGGTGGTTTTCAGCGGGATACGACGAAGTTCTACTCCGCTGCCCGATTAGCCTTGTGCCATGACCAATACGCCACAATTTAACGAATCCGATTTGCACATTCCAGCCGTCGGCTTGGACGGTAGTTCCGATCCGCGCAGCGATATTTTCACTCGCTTGCTCAAAAGCCGTGTGATCATGCTCGGTACGGATGTAAATGACGAGATAGCCAATCAGGTGTGTGCTCAGTTGCTGTTTCTCGAGGGCGAAGACTCCAAGAGCGACGTTTGGCTATATATAAATAGTCCTGGCGGTTCGATTACGGCAGGAATGGCGATTTACGACACGATGCAGTTCATTAGTTGCAATGTGGCCACCGTTTGCCTTGGTCTGGCGGCGTCGATGGGTCAGTTTCTGCTCACATCCGGGGCTCCCGGCAAGCGCTACACCCTGCCCAACGCACGTATTTTGATGCATCAGCCGCTCTCGGGCCTGCGCGGGCAAGCATCGGACATCGCGATTCAGGCCGAGCAACTCGCCTTTACCAAGCGACGCATGGCCGAGCTCACCGCTCAGCACTCCGGCCAAAAGGTTGAACAAATTCAGGCCGATTCGGAACGCGATCGTTGGTTCACCGCCGAGGCCGCTCGAGACTATGGATTGGTCGACAAGGTGATTATCAAGCGCGGAGAAATGCGCTAACCAATCTCGCCAAATACTACGGGGTAGTGCTGATTCCTGTCGAAATATCTACTCCGCAAGTTTCGGTTACCCACTTAGCTGAGGCGGTCGCGCTCCTTTGCGTCGCGTACGCCAAATCGGCAACGGCCTGGACGCTTGCCGGATCGGTCGCATCTACTTCAGCGGCGGCCTTTACCAAATTCAATAGGGCTTGCCAGTCTTCCTCGATGGTGAGTGGAGCAACCTTGTTCAAGCGTTCGTAGCTTCCGACGAGGGCCTCCACCTCAGCCGGAGTCGCCGTCGGCTGGGCGATCTCGGGCAATTCATGTTCCAATTGACGGCAAAAGTTTGTCGCAGTCCGCGCCGGTGTTGAACAGGCGGAAAGTGCAATCAATACTGCACCGATCGGCACACATATGCGTCGAGATGCGGATTGATGCTTGGTCATCACAGACATTCTCTCAGTAGTTGCCCCGTAGATGGTGGCATCGACCGCGTTGAAACTACAAGGGGTTGAAGTGTTTGCATCGATGAGGTCAGCAACTTTGCTTGGGGTGCAGGGCCGACCGCTCGATGTGGAGGTTCACGTCGGAGTTGGATTACCAGGTTTCACGATTGTTGGGCAACCAGACGAGGCATGTCGCGAGTCGCGTGATCGTGTTCGCGCGGCTTTGCTCTCGTCGGGGTTGAGTTGGCCGAATCGACGAATCACTGTCAATCTTGCCTCGAGCGGCGAGCGCAAGGGTGGCGCGGGATTAGACCTGGCGATTGCCGTCGGGTTGTTGGTCGCCCAGGAGTTACTGGAACCGGAACGGTGTAGCGAGTTTGCGTTTCTCGCCGAACTTGGTCTGGACGGTTCGTTGCGACCGGTGCCGGGAGTCGTACCACTTGTTGGTGCGTTGGTGGATCGAGAAGTCGTCGTCGCCCCGCAGTGCGTGCACGAAGCGCGGGCTGTTGCCCGTCGCCAGATTCATTCGGTGTCCACGCTCGGCGAATTAATGAGTTGCCTGCAAGGCGAGTCTGGTTGGCCCGAGCAACTTTCGCCGACGAACCACGGCGAACTTGACAGCGACGATACGACCGAGGCCATCGACATGGCCGATGTTCGCGGACAGCCGGCGGCTCGCCGAGCGTTGGAAATCGCGGCCGCCGGCGCTCACCACTTGCTACTCATTGGGCCACCGGGTGCCGGCAAGTCGATGCTGGCCAGAAGGCTTCCCGGTATCTTGCCACCGCTAGATGCGGACGACGCGCTGATGGTGACGATGATTCACTCGGCGGCGAACTTGGCGATTCCACATGGCGGGCTCATTCGAATCCCACCGTTCAGAGCACCGCATCATTCGGCGTCGATGATTGCAATGGTGGGCGGCGGGACGGCCGCAATGCGGCCCGGCGAAATTTCTCTCGCTTCTTGCGGCGTGTTGTTTCTCGACGAACTTGGCGAGTTTGCGCCATCGGTATTAGATGCGCTGCGACAGCCACTCGAGGAAGGTCTCGTTCGATTGTCGCGGGCCAAGTCGTCGGTGACGCTGCCGGCCAGGTTTCTCCTGGTAAGTGCAACCAATCCGTGTCCGTGTGGGGAAGGTTCCCCGGGGGCGTGTATATGTGACGAACGGATGCGACAGCGATATCTGCGCCGTTTCTCCGGACCATTACTCGACCGATTTGATCTGCGTGTCGCAGTCGATCGACCGCGGGTCGACGACTTACTTGCAGACGAACACGGCGAATCTTCCTCGCTAATCGCCGGTCGCGTCGAATTGGCGCGCCGCGTCGCGATTGATCGCGCTGGTTGTTTGAACTCGATGCTTACCGCCGATCTGTTGGATGAACACGCTTCGCTTACCAGATCGGCAACGCAGTTGGTTAGGTCGCAACTCGAGCGCGGTCGACTCACGGGTCGTGGTTATCACCGAATTAGGCGGGTCGCACGCACGATTGCCGATCTGCAAGGCGACATTGGTGCAGTGGACGAGCAGCACATTGCCGCCGCCTTGGCATTACGAATAGGAGTCCAGCCGCTGCTTCTCGGTGATCAATCATGAGCACACCGATGAATCGCGAGTCGTCTTTTGCCGCGGCACTGGCGGCACTGCCACTACTCGGACCGCACCGATTGCACAAGTTGCTCTCGCGTCACATTCCTTCGGAAGCATGGGCGGTGATTCGCGGCGAACACCGGCCACATGCCTCGGTGGAGGCTTTGTTTTCGCGCGAGTTTCTTGGCCACAAATTGCGAGAGCGGGCGACGGACGAGCATTTGCGCATCCTTCACCAGCGATGCGTCGCATCCAACATTCGAGCAACTTACATTGGCGATGTCGAATACCCAGAAATTCTTGCGGCCGATATCGCTCCGCCGGCGGTGTTGTTTTGGTGTGGCGATCTAGATGCGCTCACTCAACGCCGTGTCGGAATAATTGGTACGCGCGCGGCCACCGCATCTGGTCGGTATATGGCATCTCAACTCGGACACGATGTTGCGGCGCGAGGAATCGCCGTGGTATCTGGCCTTGCGCGCGGAATTGACGCGTGGGCACATCGCGGGGCGCTCAATCCGTCGCTGCGGGCCGAGCCAAGCTCGTCGCCAATTGGCAGACCGGTTGCGGTTGTGGCCTCTGGCCTTGACGTCATATACCCGCGCGAAAACACTCAGCTGTGGAAGGAAGTTCAAGATCATGGAGTTGTGGTCAGTGAATCTCCGCCAGGTACGCCACCGGAAGCATTTCGATTTCCCCTTCGGAATCGAATTCTTGCCGCCCTGTGCGAGGTGCTCGTTGTGGTTGAATCGCGCGCGGCCGGCGGATCCATGATCACGGTTGAAGAGGCACAAAAGCGCGACGTAACGGTCATGGCCGTTCCGGGATCTCCGCGCACCTCGTCATCGGCGGGCACCAACTTATTGCTGCAACAGGGATGTGCACCGGTCGTAGAGGCCGACGATATTTTGGTTGCCCTCGGTCTCGACCATCGACGATGTTTTCCCAATACCTTTGACTCTCGTCGCCAACCTCACATCGACGACCAACGAATTCTTGAGCTATTCAGAAATCGTGCAGGCGGCAACGAACCGGTAACACTCGACCAGTTAATGGTCGGCACCGAAATTGATTTGCTGACCTTGGCCGTCGGTCTTGGTCGCTTAGAAGCCGAGGGATGGGTCGTGAACAACGGCGGGTGGTGGGAAGCGGTTGGCCCGTTGCGAGTATGAACCCAGCAGCCCGAACCGACAAGTACCGTTTAGTACATGGGCTGGAACATAGATCAGTTCGCCCGATCGCTCACCGCATCGTCGGCGAACACGATTGACGCGTATTGCAGCGATATCAAACTCTTCGCCAATTGGGTTGACCGACTAAAGATCAACGAACCGACCGATGTGACACGAGATGTCGTGCGCCAGTACGTCAGCTTTCTCACCACCATGAAGTTGGCCAAGCGAAGCATCACCCGCAAGGTGGCTTCACTGCGCCGATATTTTGGTTGGATGGTGCGCACCGGGGTGATGCCCAGTGATCCAACTTCGGGAGTCCACACCCCGAGCGATTCGGGTCGATTGCCAAAGGTGCTCACGGTCGACCAACTTGGTTCGCTTCTCGTTTCGACCGACGCCGATGCGCCACGGTGGCGTACCACGCGCGACACCGCCGTGGTCGAGTTGCTTTATGGGAGTGGGCTGCGGGTGAGCGAACTCTGCGGGGTAGACATCAACAGTATAAATGTCAAGGCGCAAGCGATTGTCGTGATGGGAAAGGGTGCCAAGGAACGCCGAGTACCGATGAGTGAACCATCGCTTGAAGCGGTCAAATTGTGGATCAAGTTTCGCCACGAACTCGTTACCGATGTTGCCGAGCCGGCGCTGTTTCTAAATACTCGTGGGCGGCGACTTGCCCCGCGCGATGTACGACGAATCATTGATGCTCGCTCCGCTTCACCTACGCATCCACATGCTCTGCGCCATACGTTTGCCACCCACTTGCTTGACAACGGTGCCGATTTGCGGGCGGTGCAGGAATTGCTCGGCCATAGCGATGTGGCGACGACGCAGCGCTATACCCATGTGAGCAAGGAGCGCCTGAAGTCGGCATACGGCGCCTCACACCCGCGAGCATAGGACTGGCGACAAATTTTCGGAGGCATAATTAACGAGCATGAATGCGCGCCCGGTTCGTCTCACAATTGATGAGGCTTGGAAACTCTGGAATCTTGAAAAAGATACTGAGGCTCGGGAGTGGCTACTCGTTCACTATGCCTCCCTGATTAAATTTGTTGCCGGTCGACTTGCGGCCGGACTACCCAAGCGCGTGGACACGGCCGATCTCGTAAGTGCTGGGGTCTTTGGGTTAATGAATGCGATCGATCGGTATGAACCTGGGCACGGCGCAAAATTTGAGACCTACGCGATTCCTCGAATTCGCGGCGCGATTCTGGACAGTTTGCGGGCGCTTGACTGGGTGCCGCGAGCCGTGCGGTCTCGTTCTCGCACGATCGAGGCGACAATTTCGCAACTGGAACATGAACTTGGACGCTCTCCGACCGACGAAGAAATCGCACTAAAGATTCGAATCAGCGATGACGAGTTTCAGAAATGGTTAACAGATATTGCGTCAAGTGCGGTTGGACCGCTTGATCATGTGATGGCCGAAAACACCGCATCGCCTACACATAGTGATGCCTACTACGCAACGTCGCCGGACATGGTTGTCGACGCAATGGAACTACGAAATGTAATGCGCAGTGAAATTAAAAAGTTGCCGAAGCGTGAACGAACAGTGTTGGTGTTGTATTACGACGAGAGTCTCACACTCAGTGAAATTGGAGAAGTGCTCGGTGTTTCGGAAAGTCGGGTGTCGCAGATTCATACCAAGGCTGTGTTGCAACTTCGGTCACGAATGCACGCCGCCGACGTGGCATAGGCGCCGACTGGCCTCAATTCTTTGTTTGACAGTTTCAATTTGCGCCGGCTTTACCGATCGCGCCAATGCGGTTTCGTGTTTGGTGCGAGCCCCAATCAGTGCGCCGATTGTTGAATTATTTCGTGAACCCGCTTGCCAATGGTGTCCGGGTAAGCGCGGCATCGTCTATGCCACCGGCCCTGGCGCAGTCGTAAAATCCGGCGCGTCGGGAACCGTTTCATTTGCAGGGCAAGTCGGCGGTGTGAGGTATGTGGTGGTTCGAACTAGTGATGGTGTCCTTGTTACCCACGGCTATTTGAGCAATGCGTTTGTGCGGGCGAACGATCCCGTCACGACTGGCGAACCGATCGGTGGTGTGGACGGGAGGCTGTATTTCGGTGTGCGAATTGACGGTCGATATGTGGATCCGTTGAGATGTATGGGCACCGGCGTATCTGCCCCGCGCCGAGCGATCCTGATTCCAGAACCAAGTCGCGGTCCTGCGTCGGGAACCCCGTAACCCGATACGATACGGAGCGGTCATTTCCTTGATCGGCAATATTCACGTCAGTTCATGTGCTCCATCCTGTGGTCGCTTCGGCGCAGGAGCATGTGGCGCTAACCACAGCGAAGGAGTTAGTAATGGCAATCGTCAGTATGCGTCAGATGCTTGAGGCAGGTGTCCACTTCGGCCATCAGACCCATCGTTGGAATCCCCGAATGAAACGATTCATTTTCGGCGAACGCAACGGCATTTACATCATCGATCTCGAACAAACACTTGATCGGGTCGAAACGGCGTACAAATTTGTACGCGACTCCGTGGCCAACGGCGGAACGGTCCTGTTTATCGGCACAAAGAAGCAGGCCCAAGATCCGGTCAGATTATTTGCCGAAAAATGCGGTATGCCGTATGTCAACGAGCGTTGGTTGGGCGGAATGCTCACCAACTTTGACACCATTTCAAAGCGCGTCGGCAAGATGCAAGAGTACGAGCGCCTGAGGGACTCTGGCGAGTTCGAACTGATGCCAAAGAAAGAGGCGCTGCTGATCGGTCGCGAACTGGTTAAGTTGCAAAAAAATCTCTCCGGTATTCGTGGCATGTCAAAGCGCCCGAGCGCAGTGTTCATCCTTGACACAGTCAAGGAGCACATCGCCGTGACCGAGGCGAATAAATTGGGCATCCCTGTCGTCGCTGTAGTTGACACAAATGTCAATCCCGACATCATCCAATTTCCGATTCCCGGTAACGACGACGCTATTCGCGCCAACGAGTTGATGTGTCGAGTAATTTGCGAGGCGGTGATCGAAGGACGATTCATCGCTGAAAAGACAAACCCTCGCAGTGCTAGTCCGGCTACCACTCCAAGCGCAACGCGTAACGTCGAGGAGCAGGCAGCATTCGATGCCCAGCAAGAAGAGGCGCGCCGCGAGGCTGCCGAATCTCAGGCCCAACGCGATGCCCGCGTTGCCCAAATTGCCGATACCACGACCGCTTCCTGATCGCGATGTCCTTTACCGCAAAAGATGTTCAGGCTCTGCGCCAATCGAGCGGGGCTGGGATGATGGACTGCAAACGAGCCCTCGAAAACAACAACGGGGATTTTGAAGCGGCCAAGCAATGGCTACGCGAAAAAGGATTGGCCGCCAGCGCCAAGCGCGACGATCGCGAAAACGCACAAGGACTGGTTGGCCTGCTCATTGAGGGTTCGGTGGCGGCAATGGTGAAGTTGAAATGTGAAACTGACTTTGTCGCCAGTTCGCCTCTATTTAAAAACGAGGCGGATGCGCTCCTACAACTTGTGGTGGCCAAGAATGAGTCGGCCGTGACCGAGCGAAGCGAGCCACTTGATGACCTTAAAATCACGCTGAAGGAAAAAATTGAACTCGGAGAGGTGATTCGCTTTGAGGCCGCTTCGGGAAACACGATCGGCTCGTATCTGCACATTCAAGGCGGTCGCGGAGTCAACGGAGTGCTGGTTGAAATGAACGGAGCCAGCGCCGATCTCGCCCACGATATTGCTGTCCACATTGCTTTTGCCCGTCCAAAATATTTACGACCCGACGATGTTCCAGCCGAAGTAATTGCCGCCGAGCGAGCAACTCTCGAGGCTGTGACACGGAACGAAGGCAAGCCGGAAGCGGCGATCGGTAAAGTCGTGGACGGACGAATTCAAGGTTTCCTCAAGGAAGTGACGTTGCTCGAACAGCCTTATGCCAAGGACGACAAGAAAACGATTGCGCAGATTATTGGCTCCGCGACAATCGTTCGATTCTCTCAGGTTCAGATCGGCTAAAAATAAGTGACCACTTCGACCACGACTTCCCGAATCAAACCGAGATGGAGTCGAGTGGTGTTGAAATTATCGGGCGAGGCACTCGCAGAGTCGTCGGGCTTCGGCCTCGACTCCGAGGTACTCATGCAAATCGCCAACGAGTTGTATGAAACTCGTTCGGAACTTGGGGTCGATATCGCCATAGTCGTTGGCGGGGGAAACTTTTGGCGCGGTATCAAAGGCGCCGATCAGGGCATGGATCAGGCACAGGCCGATTACATGGGGATGATCGCCACCGTGATGAACGCGCTCGCATTGCAAGACGCGTTGGAAAAGGTTGGTCAGCATTCGCGGGTGATGACAGCCGTAGAAATGCCCAAGGTTGCCGAGCCATACATTCGTCGTCGGGCCGAACGGCATCTAGAAAAGGGCCGGGTCGTGATTCTTGCCGGCGGTACGGGCAACCCATTTTTTACAACTGACACCGCTGCAGCACTTCGCGCCGCGGAAATCTCGGCGCAGGCGATACTTAAGGGAACGCATTCTGGGATCGACGGGGTGTACAGCGCGGATCCAAAGATAGATCCGACCGCCACGCGATTCGCAAAGATCAGTTACCTGGATGTGATCAACAAAGGTCTGAAGGTCATGGACTCGACCGCAATCACATTTTGTCGCGACAACAATATTCCGATCGTCGTGTTCAACCTGCTGGAGCAGGGAAACGTCAAGTCCATACTCGCGGGCGCCGAAATAGGTACGCTGGTTGGGTGATTGACGAGACCTTGCTGGCTGCCATGGAAAATATGGCAAAGGCATTGGAGCGTCTCCAGTCGCAGTTCCTGACGGTTCGAACTGGGCGACCAAATTCGGCACTCTTCGAAAAGCTCCCCGTGGAGTATTATGGGGCGACCGTGCCGATGGTCCAATTGGCAACATTCCAAGTTCCCGATGCTCGTTCGCTTGTCATAAAGCCACACGATCGGGGCTCGATTGTGGCGATTGAACGAGCAATTCAGGGGAGTGATCTCGGAGTTACGCCGGGAAACGACGGTGTGGTGGTGCGGATAAATTTTCCAATGCTTACCGAGGATCGTCGGAAGGAATTTGTGAAGGTCGTCAAGAATATGGCCGAAGATGGACGAGTGGCGTTACGCAATGTGCGCCGAGATGCTCGCAAGGCACTCGAGACCGCGGAAAAGGATGGCGAAATCTCTAAGGACGAACTCGATCGGGCCGAGAAGGATCTTGAAAAACTCACGCACGAACACGGCGATGGTCTCGAAAAGGCATTAGCGCGCAAAGAACAAGAATTACTCGAAATTTAACTATGAATCAAAAGGGAGTCATGTAATGAGTGACGACAACTTTCGCCGTGGTCGCCGTGACGAGTCCACAAAGGGAATCGAGCCAACAAAAGATCCCACTGTCGATTTCGGTGATGAATTCGGAGTCGTGCGATTTTCCGACGATGACGACAGTTCGCCGGCAATCACTTTCGATTCGGCCGATACCGACCAACTTCCACATTGGACGGAGCCGCCGACGGGAAAAGTTCCGCGGTTCTTGAAACTAGGTGGAGAAACCGAGTCCCGCGACAATGATCGAACCGATGTGTGGTCCGAATATAATTCTCCGGCGCCCACACCTTCGGTTGGCTCACGACGGCCGGTAGTTGATCTCACTGGTGGAACACGATCGCGACAGTCCGACGCGCCGCCACCGGTGTCGCGACCGCGCGGAGATCAGCGAGTGGTTATTGGAACTGATCCCACAGACGAGCGTCGTCGGCCGACTGCGCCGCGAGATCCCTCTGGGTCGGGGCCGCGCCGAAACAGTCCAACTCAGGTATCGCGTGGACGGCAAAGTGGCGAGTCGCGACCGGTTGTTCGTCGCGATCCACGGGATACCGGGCGCCAACCTCGGCGCGAAACTAGCGGCGGGCGCTCGGGAGGCGGACGAGACCTGCCCGCGGCGACCGCAGTCGGTGCGTTGCTGGCGGCAGTGTTCATTGCGGCGGTGATGTGGCGGCCTGCGGCGGTGATGTTCATTGTCGCGGTAATAATTGGGCTGGCCGCATTCGAGTTCTTTTCGCGGGCAACCGAACGGGGATATCGGCCACCGATGGCAATCGGGATAGCCGGTTGCGTGGCGGCTCCGCTGAGCGCCTACTGGATTGGCGACGCTGCCCTGCCTCTTGTTTTCGTCTTCGGATTTGTCGCCTGCGGGATCACGTTTGTAAGCGCGGACAGTATCGAAAGCGGACCGGTGCCAAATATGGCAATCACGACTCTAGGGCTCACGTGGATCGGGTTGCTTGGCTCATACGCCGCTCTCATTTTGCGCTTCTCAAACTTTGGTGGGGCACTTGTAAATGTCGGTACGGACACCTTGTTCATTGTGGTTGCCGGTGTCATCGGCAATGACATTGCGGCATTTTTTGTTGGTCGGACTGCGGGTCGAACTCCCTTACGAGATTGGATCAGTCCGCAAAAATCGTTTGAAGGCGCATTTGGAGGAGCGATTGGAACTATCGGAGCGGTGATCTTGGTTGGTTTGCAAAGTGACACATGGAATAGCGTCTCTGAATGGATAGCCCTCTCCGCCGTGATCTTGATTTTGGCGCCACTCGGAGACTTGGTCGAGTCGATGTTCAAACGAAATCTCGACATTAAAGATTTCGGAACCGTTTTGAGGGGCCACGGAGGAGTACTAGACCGATTCGACAGCCTTATTTTCACATTGCCGGGTGTGTATTACCTTGCACTTGTCATTCAACCCTGGAATTAGGTCGCCTGCCCGTCAATCTCTAAGGATCTACTGACAGACTTGGATAAATGAGTGCGACCCGAGTAGCAATCGCCGGCTCCACGGGCTCGATCGGAGTCCAATCACTCGATGTCATCGCGGCATCGCCTAACGAATTTGTTGTCGTGGCGCTCGGTGCTTCGTCGTCGGCGGATGCGTTGATCGAGCAGGCACTCAAATGGCGACCACGAATCGTTGCGGTTGCCGATGCCAAGGCGAGACGAAAAGTTGCGGAATCGCTTGTCGGCATCGAAGTGGTTGATGACCTGTCGTTATTGAGCGAGCATGCCGATGTCGTCGTCAACGGCGTTGTCGGATTCGCGGGTCTTCCCGTCACTCTCGCGGCGTTACGGCAAGGAAAACGCTTGGCTCTAGCCAACAAAGAGAGCCTGATTGCGGCTGGTCCAATTGTTCAGCCATTGCGCGGGGTCGGCGGCGGAGAAATTATTCCCGTCGACAGCGAGCACTGTGCGATTCATCAATGTCTGCGATCCTCAAGCCAAGGTAGTGGGGAGGTTCGTCGATTGATTCTCACCGCAAGCGGCGGACCGTTTCGTGGATCATCGGCCAAGGATCTGGAAAACGCTTCGATTGCCCAAGCCCTGCAACACCCCACGTGGACAATGGGTCCAAAGATCACGGTGGACTCATCGACGTTGATGAATAAGGGGCTAGAAGTAATCGAGGCTCACGAGTTATTCGGGATTTCCTATGACAATATCGAGGTGGTCATTCATCCCCAGTCAATCATTCACTCGATGGTCGAATTTCGCGACGGTGCCACAATTGCTCAACTGTCGCTGCCAGACATGCGCCTGCCGATCGCATATGCGCTCGGCTTTCCGCGTCGATCACAGGTTACGATCGGTGAAATTGATTGGTCAACATTGCATACGTTGAACTTTGAGGTACCCGATACGACGGTATTTCGTTGCCTATCAATTGCATACCAAGTTGGGCGGGTTGGTGGCACCGCGCCGGCTTGGATGAGTGCCGCCAATGAAGTCGCGGTGGAGGCATTTCTTGCTGGAAAGATTGCCTGGAATCAAATTCCGGAGGTCATCGAAAAAACAATGGGTCACCATGATGCTGTTGTGCCCACGACATTGGATGACATTTTGGATGCCGATCTATCGGCGCGCAGATTCTCCCGAGAGGCGCTGACGCTATGAATTCGTTCTACAACAAGTTTCGTCGCGAGATCGTTGCCGGTGGAGAGGTGGACGGGGCCCGACTTCAAACTCGGGACAAGAGTGGGGCGTACCTAGGTGGTGGGGTACTCGTGGCGCTATTGGTGTACCTCGGGTTTCGCAATATCTGGACCCTGTTTTTTGTACTAGGTCTGCTCGTCTCCGTGTTTTTGCACGAGATGGGGCACTTTATGACCGCCAAGTGGTCGGGAATGAAGGTCACTCAGTTTTACATGGGGTTTGGCCCACGGCTGTGGAACACCGTGCACAACGGAATCGAATACGGCGTACGTCTTTTGCCGCTTGGGGCATACGTTCGGATCGTCGGGATGAACAACCTCGACGACTGCGACCCCGCCGACGAATCTCGATCGTATCGGGCCCAGTCGTATCCAAAACGGATGCTCGTGATTACCGCCGGTTCGCTGATGCATGTGGTGATCGCCCTTTCTCTTCTCTTTGGGGTGTATGCATTCGCCGGTCGCTACGCGGAATCGGGGTCGGTAAAGGTGGTCGAGTCACCCTTGTCGCAATCGCCAGCCGAGGTCGCCGGAGTTCTCGCCGACGACATTGTGTTGTCCTTTGACGGCGTACAGACCCAGACTCGCACGGAACTCGTGGACGCGATCGTTTCTCATCAGCCAGGCGATGTAGTCGATGTCATCGTGTCTCGTCAGGGTCGTGCGTTTACGCTCACCGCAACATTGGGGACCAATCCGGCCGATCCATCAGTCGCTTTTTTTGGTGTCAGTAGCTGGTCGCGTGACTATGTTCAGTTGAATCCGCTTGCTGCGCTTCGTTACTCGGTGAGCGACGGCGCTTGGACCGCCGTGCTGTCGGTGCGAGGTGTTTTCACGGTTCTAAATCCGCGCAATATTTTCAACAGCGTGACGTCCACTGTTGCCGATCCGGCGACACGACCAAGCACCGTTGTCGGGGCGAGCCAACTCGGTGGTGAAATCGGTCGGCAGGAGGGGATCAAGGGGATCCTCATGGTGTTGGCCGGCGTCAATATATTCATCGGGATCTTCAACATGTTTCCGCTTCTTCCGTTTGATGGCGGACACGCGGCAATCGCTACCTACGAGCGACTGCGTTCACGGCGCAATCGTGTGTATCGAGCCGATGTCGGCAAAATGGTGCCCGTGGCCACGGCGGTGGTTGGTTTGTTGATCCTGCTGATGTTTGCCGGTCTCTACCTCGACATCACTCAGCCGCTTGGCTGAACACTTCTGGCACACTTAGGTCCATGATCCGACACGTTCGACGGGCGAC
>CAYGOJ010000014.1:0-23967 GCA_964351545.1 uncultured Acidimicrobium sp. | reverse complement strand
GATGCGTTTGTCCACTCTGCCACCGTTCCGTCTAGAAACGCTATCGGACAATGCGCGATCTTAAAGCCGTCACCCAATCATCTGCTTCGCGCCATCGTGTGTCGGCATGTTCGCGAGTGGAGTGCGCATGTGCTCCGGCGGCCGGATAACTTCCTAAAAATTTCACCGCCCCTTGCTTGGTGTGAAGATCCCGTAACACATCCGCCACTAATTCATCGTCAATATGTCCGTCTGCATAAATCACAAAACAGTAATCTCCGAGTCCACCAAGTTTGGTTGGTCGTGATACCAACTGCGAAAGATTTATTCGGCGAGCGGCAAACTCCTGCAAAATCGAAATTAAACTTCCGGGTTCGTCTGCTCGTTGAAATACAACGAGTGCAGTTTTATCGTGGCCAGTAGCCGGCGGAATCGTCAACTTGCCAACGATCACAAATCGAGTTTGATTTCCGCTGTGATCGGCGATATCTGATGCGACGATGTCCAGCCCATACAGTTGCGCGGCATTTCGCGGGGCGATGGCAGCGATCCCAGGTTGAGCATCCTCACCGACCAGCCGGGCCGCCTCGGCAGTGGAGTGAGCTGCGCGAATCTCTACGGATTGCAAATGCTCGCGAATGTAATTATGACACTGAGCGGTTGCCACCGGAATTGATAGCAAGACCTTAATATCAGACAGTGATGTTCCTGGCCTGGCCAGAATACAGTGTTCGATGTCAAGTACAACCTCTCGTTGAATCAATAAATCATGATCGAAGACCAGCGCGTCTTGGGTGAAGTTGACGGTTCCCTCGATTGAATTTTCAATCGGGACAAGTCCAAGTTCAACTTCGTCAGTTTCGACCGCATCCAACACATCTGGAACGGTTCGAAATGGAATGTGTTCAAATTCAGCGAGATCGATCTGAGTTTTCAGGGCTTGTTCGGTAAAGGTTCCGGCGGGACCAAAGTATCCAATAGTCTTCGACGCCGGTGACACGCCATCTAGGTTAGGCACGAAACTTTCGTCCACCTGTCTAATTTTTTCTGACTGTCTAGGACTATCCTGTTGAGCATGTACGAGTATGTGGCATTTAATCCGTATAACTCGAGTCCTGAGGCACTCGCGGCGGAACTTACGAAAAAGTCGGCCGAGGGTTGGGATGTAGTTGACATTGTGACCACATTTGATGGACGGTTCTGTGCATTTTTGCGCCGGGCAACCAATTCGACGGTCACGGCCGGACCCGCCGCAAGTGTTGCGACCTCAGTCGGCGAGATCACAACGACGACCACCGCGCCGGCCGTACCAGCTGGTTGGTACGCAGACCCATCGAGTCGATTTGAGTTGCGATACTGGAGCGGAACCGAGTGGACGGAGCACGTTTCTCGCTCTGGACAGCAGTTCACTGACCCACCAGTTGCCTGACCACCGATGAGGGCAACCTCTCTCGGTCACGCAGGAATTTTGGTGCGAACGCACCATTCAAGCATTGTCTGTGATCCGTGGTTTGAGCCGGCGTTTTTTGGTTCATGGTTTCCGTTTCCGCGGAACGATCAATTGAGCGTTGAATTGCTCGACGCCCTGGAGCATCCATCATTCCTCTACATCTCTCATCAGCATGGCGATCACCTGGATGAATCTTGGCTTGCACACCACATGGACAAAGCGACCCCTGTATTGCTCCCAGATTTTGCGACTCGCGAACTTGAGCGACAGCTCAGCCGACTTGGATTCAGTCACTTTATTCGAACACAGGACGGGGACGAGGTTGATCTGGGTAACGGGTTGCGAATTGCGATTCATGTTGAATCGTCAATTACCGATGGTCCGGGCGGTGATTCGGCAATCGTCATCAGTGACGGTGAAACCCGCCTCGTGAATCAGAATGACTGCCGTTCAAGAGACTTTGCCGCACTTCGTTCTCACGGCCCGGTAGACATGCACTGGCTGCAATTCAGCGGAGCCATTTGGTATCCGATGGTGTACGAAGAACCGTTCGATCATCTCATGGAATTGGCACGATCAAAGGTAGAAAGTCAATTCAGTCGGGCGCTACATTATGTTTCGGCAATTGGTGCGCGTGTCGTTGTGCCCTCGGCGGGTCCGCCCTGCTTCTTGGACGCCGAACTGTTTGATTTCAATATGATCACCGGTAGCGAACTCTCGATCTTCCCTGATCAATCGCAGTTCATCGGCCGATTACTCGGGGTCGGAAACGAAAACGGGGTTTTAAGTATTCCAGGGACAACGATTGAAGTGACCGCTAATTCGGTCGATGTGGTGCACCCCACTTCGAATAACAAGGTTCGTGAACCTTTCGATAACAAGTTGGAATACCTGCGCACCTATCAAACCGACTGGGCACCCTGGCTCGCTCGGCAGAAAGCATCGTGGCCGACGACTCAAACAGATCTCGTTGCAGCACTGCATGCGTGGTGGAGCCCGTTAATGACGATGGCACCGACTCTGCGCAGGTTAATCGGCGGCGGTTGTGTACTTGATCTCGGAGAAGTCAAGATTTACATCGATTTTCCCAATGGGAAGGTGGAGCTATTTGGCGCTCAACCCTTCAGATATCGATTCACCATTCAACGCCAGCTGGTCGAAGCAATTGTCGCCTCCCACGCCGTCGATTGGTCCAACTCGCTTCTGTTGTCCTGCCGCTTCAGAGCTTGGCGAGACGGAGAATTCAATGAATACATCTACAATTTCTTCAAGAGTCTTTCCGTTGAACGAATGCGCCGTGCCGAAGCCGAGGCCGTTCACCAATCATCCCCCCAAGCGGAAAGTTTGGAGGAGATCGAAATTGGCGACTACATCATGCAACGACTGTGTCCGCATCGTCAGGCCGATCTATCGGTGTTCGGTGAGATTCAGGGGGATCAGCTGGTATGCACTTTGCACGGATGGCGCTTTAATCTTGCCGATGGTAGTTGCCGGAATTCTCGGGAACGACATCTTCGGATACGTCGAAGAACCTAATTTCCTAAGTTTGTTCGTAGACCCAGACAGGGGTACCCCGAGGTAATAGGTCGAGATCCCAGATCATGTCCATCGCCGCTGTACTTATACGCACGCAACCATGCGACGCCGGATAAGCCGGAACACTGTATGAACCATGTATTGCGATACCGCCAATGAAATATTTTGGTCGGTAGATCTGTCCGAGGTCTCCCACCCACCAACCCTCCGGGCGTTCGCGATTGATCTTGAAATTTCCTACGGGGGTAATTGCCTTTCCGGTAATCAATCTTCCTGGTGAATTACCGTCGGGTTCGGTGTACTCACGATCGTCGCCTGTTGACGCATTGAGGACGAATACCGTTTCGCCATCGTGTACAAGAAATACCAACTGCCTCGACTTATCAACTTCGGCCAAACTTCCGCTATTAGATAATGCCCGGGGACGAAGCTGTTGTCGATCCAATAGCCAAGCCGTGGCCTCATTAATGCTTCCGGTTGGGCGTAGCCGAAAGTATTTCTGAAATGCCATCACCGCTTGACGTGTTGTGTTGTCATATGTTCCGTCAACACTTGCCAACCAGAATCCAAGATCAATGAGTTTTTGTTGCGCCGCCTTGGTGCTCGGTCCGCTGCGCTGATTGACCGCCGAGACACCTGTTTCGACCACAGTCGTCGTCGTTGCAACCGTGCTGGACACGGGAACTATTTCCGCAAGCGACGACTGGCCGCATCCCACCAAAAGAGTTACCAGAAGCGTCGTCGCACTGGAACGTAAAGAGGAGCGATTCATAATTATTAGTGGACAGTGAGCGGTAATTCACACCAAATGGTGAGACTATATTTCACACCACTTGTGATTGGCGTGCTCCTATGAGGATGAGTCACCAAACTCGGCCAAGCCAACAGCGTACCGACCGGAAGGGACGAGTTGGTGAAGTGCTGTCGCGGAAACTCGAGTATGGCTCCCTCGTATTCATCATTCAGTTTCACGCTCGCCGAAACTTGGGCTACATCATGGTGTAGGCGCAACTCCTCCTGCTGTCCGAGTTGATACTTGATGATGAATGCATCATTGATTCCGTGGTAGTCAATGAGCGGCCAGTGTTCACGAAGCTGTGGCCATATCCGGCGTCCAATGTCGAGCTGAACTGCAGCAAAGAGTCTGGGGCTAATGACCGCCAATGAAATCTCACGACCCGGTACTGGGTCATGTTCCTGACTATCAAACTTGTCGACCGCTTCGGCCGCGCGAATAATCGCCTTACAGAATTCGGGCTTCCAAAATGGTATCGAAAACAACTCATCGCCCAATTTATGACTGCCTGTAAGTTCATCGATCGCGTCGACATAACCAAGCACACGCTGTAAGTCATCTAGCGGTGGAACCATTACCTCCATGGTGACACGCCAGAGCAATCAAACTGACGCATCACCCGCCAGTTATTGCTCGCAGTAGGCTTAATGTTCATGCGTAGTAGTGATTCCAGCTTTCCCGAAATCGATTTGCGCTCGGTGCGAGATGCATTGATCTTGCGGTGGTGGATCATCCCGTTGGTCATGCTCCTCTGTGTCGGTTTTCTGTTTGCCAACGAGTCTGATTTGCAAACATCCCCTGGCCATGTTCAGATCGTTCGGGTATACGAGGCCAGAGATGAGTCGGCTGTGTTGGCCATTGCGGGAATAGACCCGACGTCGATCGTTCCCTACCCTAGTTTTGACAACCAATTAATCGTTTTGCAGACCCCAGAGACTCGCCAAAGGATCGCCGACAGCATCAATGCCGATACGGCCGTGTCGGTGAGTCGCTCAGATCAGACATTTTCTCTCATCGACACCAACGAGGGAGAGGGGAAAAAGAGATTCACATTCCTCAGCGTTGGAACACTCTCGTATACCTTCGTGTGTGCCGAACCTACCGCCGATGAGTGCAATGTGGCAATTGATGCGTATGTAGCGGAAATCTCACGACTTCGCGCCAAAAGTATTCAGCAAGGCTTTGAGCGTGCCGAGACCTTGGTCAACGCGCTGATTAGTAGTTCCCAGGGCGAGAATCAGGCTCTGGTCGTCGAACAACAGGCATTGGCAACCGGGAAATCACTGGTCACTGGTGAAATGGTGCTCATATCAACTACATCGGAAAATATTGGGCCAACGGTTGACACGGTTAACGCATCCACTTATGGATTCGGCCTCGGCGTTGGTGCCATGCTCGGACTAATGATTGTGTTGCAATTGTCGGTGACAGATAAAAGAATCCGCACACGGAGAAAACTAGTGGCAATTGTTGGCGAGAAACACACCCTTGGCACCATTCGGCTCGATGTGGAGGATTCCAGTTCACAACATGTCACCGCGGGATTGGTGCATCAAGCGTCGCTCCATGGTGCCACGGCTGTTCGTCTTCTTCCGATAAGTGACAGCAACACCGACTCAATCATCACGACTCTGAGCCAAGACCTGTCGGAAGTCTCTATCACGGTCACCGCGATGAACACGGTGGACTCGCTCAGGGTGACGGAATTGCTACCGCCCCTTCACTCGGTTGTCGTACTAGTGGCCGACTCAACATCAGCTCGAAGCGATGAGCTTGAACGAGTATGGGCAATTGCTGAGCATGCCGGCAACACCATTGTCGGCGTCATTCTGGTCCAGCACTGACCGTAAGATGACGAAATGGCAGTAAGTCGGACGCGCCTCAGCGAGGTGGCCGAGCGCTTGATCAAATCGTCAGCTTTCGCTCGTACCTCTGCAGTCCTTCAATTCGTTCTTGACATTGTTTCATGGTCGGTTGCGGCCATTGCTGCCTCGTACGCGCGGTTCCTCTATCAAGGTCATATCGATCCCTATGGAGCAACGCGAGATTCCGTTTTTCGGATTCTGCCGATCGTTGTGGTCGTTCAGGCGGTCATCGGATTCATGGTTGGGATTTATCGACGGAGATGGCGTTACGGCAGCTTTGACGAAGTGGCTGGTCTCATTCTCGCCTCGGCGTTGACGACCTTTGCAATGCTGATGCTGCGCTTCTTCGATTTTTCAGACAAACCATTTCCACGCAGTGTGATTGCTGTGGCCGGAATTGCCGGATTGTTCCTCACCGCGGGTAATCGATACATCTGGCGATTCATGCGAGAACGGCTTCGTCGACCAACGGCCGAAACGGCGACGAAGATCATCATTTACGGGGCGGGCGAAGGTGGTATTCAGATTGTTAATACTCTTCTACGCAACCCAAGTTCGACCTACCTACCGGTCGCATTTCTTGATGACAACGAACACACGCACCGACTGAGCATCTCCGGAATACCTGTGCTTGGTGGAAGGGAATCGCTCGCCGAAGCGCGGGCCAAAACCGGAGCAAACATTTTGCTCATTGCCATCCCCAGTGCCGATTCACACCTGATCAATGACATCGCCTCACTTGCCAAGGGCCTCGACATGGAGGTGAAAGTTCTTCCTGCTGTGCAAGATTTCAGCGAGCGTCCTCTCGACACCGCCGATATTCGAGACCTCACCGATGAAGACTTGCTCGGGCGTCATCGAGTGCACATCGACCTCGAGCAGATCTCCGCATACATCGTCAACCGCCGAGTCATGGTCACCGGAGCAGGCGGAAGTATCGGTAGCGAACTTTGTCGCCAATTGGCTCGATTTGCACCCGCCGAATTGATCATGCTCGACCGCGATGAAAGCGCCCTACACGAAGTTCAACTTTCAATTTACGGACGCGCTCTTTTGGACACTCCTCAGACGGTGCTTGCCGATCTTCGAGATGTTGAGACAATTAATCACATATTTGACACCCGTCGACCAGAGGTTGTGTTTCATGCGGCCGCTCTAAAGCATCTTCCGCTTCTCGAGCGCTATCCAGGTGAGGCATACCAGACAAATGTGCTCGGTACTCAAACACTTTTGCGGGCGGCACAGCGAAATCATGTCAGTGTGTTCATCAATATTTCGACTGACAAGGCGGCAAATCCCACAAGCGTCCTTGGATATTCAAAGCGACTGGCCGAACGGCTCACCGCCGACTTTGCTTTTTCCGCCCCACCCGGAAAATTCATCTCGGTGCGCTTCGGCAATGTCCTAGGTTCGCGTGGCAGTGTGCTCATGTCATTTCGGGATCAAATCGCCAAGGGTGGTCCAGTGACGGTGACACATCGCGGCGTAACCCGTTACTTCATGACAATTTCCGAGGCAGTCCAACTGGTGATTCAGGCTGGCGCAATCGGACGCACAGGTGAGGTGCTCGTTCTAGATATGGGAGAACCCGTCAGTATTTACGACGTGGCCACTCAACTGGTCAAAAACTCCGGCAAGAATGTTCGAATTGAAGTTGTCGGTCTAAGGGTTGGTGAAAAGGTTCACGAGGAGTTATTTGGCGATGGCGAACTGGATCAACGGCCATCACATCCTTTGATATCTCAGGTTGCGGTGAAACCAATCAGTCAGAGCGGTCTTCGTCAAGCCCCGGAAGACGCGCGAAACTTCATGTTGTCGCTGCTTGAGGAGCAGTAACAGAATCTGAATTTGTCTCGACTCTGAAATCTCCACATCCAATCACGGATGCCACAAGTAGTAACCACAGGAAGTGATTACCGTTTACGAAGCTCTCCTGGGTTGACGCCAACAAAGCAAAGAACATGATCGAATATGACCATTGACCTGCCGTCGACAACACTCCGCTTTCAATTCGTGAATATCCGCCATAAATAAGTACAAGTAGAAGCAAGATAGCGCCGATTAGTCCACCACCAAGCAACACATCTATATACGAGCTATGTGAAAATTGAGCACCTTGAACCGTCCACCACAGGTCGCGCTTGAGAAAGATGCTTGATTTCCAAGCCGACATCCAACCCCATCCGAAAATCGGTCGATCCAAAAACCCGGTCCATCCGTAGTGCCAAATCGCTGCTCGACCGTTGAAAAAGTCTTCTTCTCCAAGCCATCGCAATATCGTCGACTGAAACTTGAACAGAATCCATGTGCCAATGCCGGCCACCACAACAAACGAGAAGTACACATAGCGCCGCACCAGCTCCATCGTCACAATTCCTCGCCTGTGCAACAACCGAATCACCGACCAACATGCCCACACGAGACAAAACGCCACAACTGCGCCGACCGACGTGCTGGAGCGAGTACGCGACAATACATATCCATCGAACAGCGCTATGTCAATGAGAATGAACGACATCACCGGCCACCACTGCTTGGATCGCCGAGAAACGACTACCCACAACAACCCGAGGGCCGCGATCAATCCAACGGCGGCAACTGGGGCGAGCGAATTGCGGTTGAAATAGATTCCAACCCAATGCCCCTCTTCGCTAATTGCCAACTCCCAATTTCGTTTTACCGCAATGTAAGAAAAAATCACTCCGGGTTGCATCGCGATACATACCAACAGCATCTGTTGAACCGGTGAAAAACTTCGTGCCAAGTACAACCCTGCGGCGGCGGTGATGACGAGTGCAGTGGCTTCCACAACTGTGTCCCGTCCCGACGTTGCCCACAATGTTGACGCCCACATCCATGAAACAAAGCAAGTCATTAGCACAACCGGCACTGGCCGCATTCGAGATGTTCGCATTCGGTAACCGATCAATACGAGTGCAGGAATTTGAATTGCGATGAATGTAAACCTGTAAGTTTCGGAAATCGAAGCTCCCGAGACCATTGCACTCGACCACCAAATTTTGAATACAGGTCCCTGAGTGAGTGCGCACACCAACACAACCACATACGCATACTCAACCCACTTGGATGAACGTTTGAGTAGGGCCAAGACATTTGACATTATTGACAAATCTACTCGCCCTCTGAATTTAAATCGGCAGGTTGCTGTCGAGCACCGAAACGCAATAGATATGCTGATGTGAATGACTTCATCGCCAGATGATCGAGATGAATTGATCAAGGAACTCTTCATTGAGGCTCGTGGTCTGCGAATGAAAAATGAGCACATCAGCCAATACATCGAGAGCAAGATCTCCGAATTGGTCAAGACCCGCAGGGAACTGTTGCAGGTTCGAGGTGGGCTTGAGGAGGTCGTGGAACAACGCAATTCTCTGCAGGCAAAACTGGGTTCTCTTACCGAAGAGCACGACCAATTGCTGCACATGCAAGTCGCCATGACCGACCAACGAGACCGCCTGCGATCCCGTGTTGCCGACATCGAAGCCTCGAAGAGTTACCGGATTGGCCAGCGTCTGAGTAGATTCTTCGCCAAATTCTCGGCTGATTCATGATTCCATGAATCAGTACCCCGTCATCATTATCACCCGCGACAGACTTGACTCGTTGCGCCAATTGGTGAAGTGGCTGGAGGAATGCGGGCAAGAAAATATTTGGTTCTGTGACAATGCGAGCACCTATCCACCGCTTGTTGATTATCTCAACTCCTCGCCGTATCACACCTTCTTCAATGAGATCAACTTTGGACATCGCGGGCCGTGGCTGAGCGGGCTTGTCCCCGAGTTGGGCCTTTCGACCCATTTCGTTGTTACCGACCCCGATGTGGTGCCCAGTAGCGAGTGTCCGTCAGATGTGTTGGATGTGTTTGCCAACATGCTGACCGATCATCCAGACATTGACAAGGTTGGTTTTAGTTTGCGAATTGATGACTTGCCGGATCACTATGAACATGCCGAAAGCGTTGTCGCTTGGGAATCTCAGTTCTGGGTGAACACATATTCCCCTGGTTTCTATTTCGCCCCGATCGATACAACTTTTGCCATGTATCGGCCGGGCGAGAACCACCAAAATTCCAAATCTCTTCGCTCCGCACCCCCCTACACGGCTCGACATATGCCGTGGTATCAAGATTCAGAGAATCCATCCGAAGAACTCACTTATTATCTCGAGCACGCCGACTCGCTAATCATCAACTGGGATCGAAAAGTTCTCCCGGCAACGCTACGAGCTCATTTGACCCAGATGGCAACTCAACCGTCGACGGCCCACCGCAACTAAGGTCATACACGAAATGGGAACTGCCGCGATCGTCGTTGACTCCGTTTCGAAAAACTTTCGGCTCTATCACGAACGTAATCGCTACATCAAGGCAGCCTTGCTGCGGGGCCGGCGAGCCAGGTACGAGGAATTTTGGGCCCTCGAGGATGTTTCGTTTGATGTTGATCATGGTGCAACCCTTGGCATCATCGGATCGAATGGTTCAGGCAAAAGCACGATGCTCAAATGCTTGACCGGTATTTACCATCCCGAGAAAGGGACCATCGGCATTGACGGCACGGTTGCCGCCTTGCTTGAGCTTGGTGCTGGTTTCCATGTTGAACTGTCGGGTCGCGAAAATGTGTTTCTTAATGGAGCGATCCTCGGAATGTCAAAGAAAGATATCGAAAGACAGTTCGACAGCATTGTCGAATTCGCAGGAGTAGAACGATTCATCGACATTCCGGTCAAGGACTATTCCTCGGGAATGACCGTTCGGCTTGGTTTTTCGATAGCCGCCCATGTCGAACCCGAAATATTGCTCATCGATGAGATTTTGAGCGTTGGGGACCAGGCTTTTCAGCGAAAGAGCAGCGAAAAAATCGAACAGTTTCGTCGGGAAGGCCGAACGATCGTCGTGGTCAGCCACAGCCTGCCGGCGGTGCAACAGTTATGCAAGGAAATCATCTGGCTGGAAAAAGGGCGCTTGAAGCAGCGTGGTCCAGCCGCAGATGTGATTGCCGCCTACACCGGTGGCAGCTACACAGAGCATGCGGTCAAAGACGCCAACTTACGTGAACGCTGGGGTACCGGCGCCGCCCATTTCACCATGATCGAACTCCGAGACGAAACCAATCGTGCCTTGGATCGAATCGATACGAATGGCTCGGTGGTCATTCACGGTGAACTCACTCCTCAATCTCGCCTCATGGCGCCGATCCTCAAGGCCACGATCTCCAAACTGGATGGCGAAGTTGTGTGGTCCAGCACTTCACAACGACTTGAAGTTCCGTTACGCGCGGTGAACGAACCGATGTCGGTTTCGATTCACATTCCGATTTTGCCCCTACTCGAAGGAACTTACTTCATATCCATGGCAATCACGGATGCAACCGGCACCACCGAGTACGACCATTGTCACAACTGGGTGCGATTCGATGTTCATCAAATTGACTTGTTTGAGGAAGGTGTCGTCACTATTCCCGCAACCTGGCAGGTGCAGAACTAGCTATAGCGAATATCTTTTACAACTCTTCTGCGATGCGTCGCGACAACTTTCCAAAGACGAACCAACCAAAGCAAAATGATGCGATCGATGCGACGAGGAGATAGGCGATACTTCCCCACTCGGGGCCGCGACCCGAGTACAGCATGTGCCGAAACGACTGGATGAACACTGCCATTGGATTCCAGTGCAAGATAAATTCAATAAAGGGATACAGCTTTCCATCCAGTCGATCCGGGGTGTAAATGATCGGTGTGGCAAAAAACATCACCTGTATCACGATCGTCCACAAGTAGCGCAGATCTCGGAAAAACACCGCGCTCGAAGCGAGTGCCAGTGCAAATCCTGCCGCATACACGGCGAGTAGCAACATCAGCAGAAATGCGACCGGAATCCACGGAAGTATCGGACTGCCGGCGATCAACAGGACGATGCACAAAATCGACATCTCAATACAGAACTGAACAAATGAAAAAATGACCTGGGCAAAGACCAAGGTCTCCCAAGCGAAGGCAACCTTACGAACGAGGCCGGCGTTACCCAGTAACGAACCCATTCCGAGATTGGTGACGAGGGCGAAAAACCCCCACGGCAAGATCCCGGTCAACAGATACAGCGCATAGACCTTGATTCCCGAAGGGTCACCGACTGGGGCCGCTGCTCCAAAAACGACGCCAAATACAAACCAGTAAATAAGCATGTTGGACAGCGGATTGAGCATCGACCATGACCAACCGAGAAACGACTTGCGGTATCTCGAACGCAGTTCACGCAGCGTCAGGTTCCACAGTAGGTTTTTGGACCGCCGAAGTTCGGTAAATTGTTGCACGCTAGGTCTCAACACTAGCGAGCGCCTCCTTCACGAGGACGCGCCGCTATATCGTTTCAATCCCGTGCGCCAGATCCAGCGACTAGCGATCCCGAAAACCGCGGCCGCGACGAGGGACACGATCACGGTTGTAATGGTAAGTCGATTCGTCGCCGCCTCGGCCGGAACCGTGACGGCAAATCCGATCGGGACAAGGAAGGTGAGTCCGAATCGCATCCACCCCGGATAAATCCTCACCGGGTATTGGCCGGATCGGAACAGTCCTTGAAATAATTCTTGCATTTCATTCACTCGGATAAACCAAAATGCCGACGATGCCAGAATCAGCCAGAAGCAATAAATCGTCCAACTTCCAATCAACAACAACACCGTGAGCGATGCCGCTGCGATTACCCCGTTGTTGCTGTCGTCAAGTTGAGCCATCCCGATGATTAACACGATCAGACCGGCGAGGATGTCCACGCTCTGCCAAATCGAAATCAAGCGAACGCTGACCAAGGTTTGCGCATCGGCTGGTTTGGTCAAGGCAAAATCGAGTGTCCCGCGCTGAATGTCTTCCACCAACTTTTGCATGTTGGGTATAACAAAGGTGTTCGTGATACCTCCGACCATGGTGAACACACCCATGACGACAAGTAACTCGGGACGGCTCCAACCATTGAGACTTGCTGTCCTGCCGAAAACCACTGCCAATCCGATAAGTCCGGCACCGAGGGTAAGTACAGATTCCAGTAGTTGAAGGAAGAAATTCGATCTGTACTGCAATTCATTCATCGCCCCAATTCGAAAAAACGACAACGCCAATCGTGGCGCGCGAGTCGGTCGATACGACTGTGTCTCGGCGGGGACATTTTCGTCGATCATCATCCTCCGACCGCCGAGAATTTTCGAATTCCACGCTTCCAAACCACCTTTACCATCAGCACACCAAACAGCACCCAACCGATTTGGGCCAACACGCCGACAAAAAGTTCGGTGCGGGTAATTGGACCAACTAATGCCGTGATTGGAAATCCGAATGTCCATCGAAACGGTAGGAACCAACTAAGCCCTTGCACCCAGCCAGGCATCAGGGTCATCGGCACCAATCGTCCAGAGAGCAAAAGTTCGGCTGTGAAGTAGATCGTGAACAATGCCGAAACACGTGTCGTCCAAAAGGTAACCATCCCCAATACCCACAACAACATCGAGCGAATGAGATAGGCGCCCCAAATGGCCACAAAAAAGACAATGCATTGCTCCACGCTTGGGTCAAGTGTGGGACGAAAGGCAAATGAAAGTACTGCCGCGATCGGGATCCAGAACACGATCACAATCACTTTCCAACCTGCAAAGGATCCGAGATCGTAGTGAATTGGATGCACCGGCCTGAGCAACTGACCCGAGAGTTCACCTTCCCGAATTCGTTGCTCCCAACCGAAAGGAGTGAAGACAATGTTCATATTGCGCACCAAGGTCCACACGATGTAATAGGCGGCAAATGTTCCGGCCGTGTATCCCCCGACATCACCGCCGCTTGACTCGGCGATCGTGCGCCACACCACCAGGTAGATCGTCGGTTCGACGACCATTCCAACCATATAGAAGTAGTTCGAAGCTCGATATTGGAACTGCACCTGCATCGAAGTCTTGGCCAACATCCAATACAGCGAACCCATTGAGCGCCAGCGTGAAACACGCTCGAAATTTTGGCCAGCGATTTCGGCAACCGTGTCAGTCACCCGAATTTCCTTCCACTGCAGAACCGGTAGCAAAGACTCGCTCGATCACATCGTCAATCGGCGGGTCCTCAATCGTCAGGTCGAGCACCGAGTGCTGGCCGAGAATCTGTGCAGTGATACTTGCCACCTCTTCTCGAGAAACACTTATCGAAACTTCCCCATCGGCGGCCGACAACACTGTGCCAAATCGAACGAGATCAGGGAACCCTCCATCGCTTGCGTTAGTTATAGGAGTCTGCTCAAATCGGACCACAATTGTTTTGGTGGCAGCGAATTTTTTGGCGAGGGTAGAGAGGTCACCGTCAAACAAGACATTGCCGTGGTGAATAATGATCACCCTTTTACACAGTGCCTGAACATCGGCCATGTAGTGACTTGTGAGCACCACGGTCGCCCCGAGGCGTTGATTGTATTGTCCGACAAATGATCTGATTCGTTTCTGCATGGTGATGTCGAGTCCAATAGTTGGTTCGTCAAGAAACAGAACCGTCGGTCGATGCAGAAGTGATCCTGCTATCTCCACTTTCATTCGTTCGCCAAGTGACAGATTGCGCACGGGTTTGGTAACCAACTCACCGATCTCCAGCAGATTGATTAACTCGTCGCGCATCTCGATGAATTCCGGACGAGGGATGCGATAGATAGCGCGATTGAGTTCAAAGGAGTCCATCGCCGGTAAATCCCACTGCAACTGATTACGGTTTCCCATCACTAACGCCAACCGCGACAGCATTGCCGGGTCTCGGCGGCCGGGTACAAAGCCAAGGACGGTGGCTTTCCCACCGCTCGGTTGAAGTAACCCTGCAAGTATTTTCAGGGTTGTGGTTTTACCTGCACCATTTGGACCAAGAAATCCGACAACCTCGCCTGGTTCGATGGTAAAGGAGACACCATTTACTGCACGGACCTCGCGCACCTCGCGGTGAATCAGACTTCGCAGTGACGCTCGCAGGCCGGCTTCCCGCACCGGGACGTCGAAGACCTTTTCCAACTGCTCAACTTCGATGGCGGCCGGCGTTTTAGACATCTTAAATTTGTATCACGCCACGACTTCTCAATTGAAAACACTCTGAACAGAGAAACTTTAGTGGGCGAGGGGGGACTTGAACCCCCACGTCCTTTCGAACACTGGCACCTGAAGCCAGCGCGTCTGCCATTTCGCCACTCGCCCGAATGGATGCTTCACGCTAGCAATCAAGGTCTAGCTACCCAACCGATCCACGTCACTTGCTCGGGTATCGTCATAGTGATGTCGGCAACCGATTGGGAGTCTCGAGAACTGGAGGAGGCATCGCGGGAGCGATTGCTCACCGAGATTGGCATGATCCGCCAGAGATATGAAATTAGCAACATCGAGGAATTGGAAAATCGAATCGTCGAGTTGAATCGCGAACTACTCGCGGCTCGCGATTTTGCCATGGGTGCCGCTGCGCACGCCGGAGAGCAACTGGCCCAGTTTCAGGCTCAAAGTGCCCAACTTGCGGCCGCACAGGAACGAGTCGCATTTTTATCCAGACACATTAATCGGATGCGAAATTCGACGACTTGGAAATTGGGAAGATTTGCCATGTTGCCAGTGCGAATCCTTAAACGACTTACGCGCCGACATACCTAAATGGATTTTTAGATGCCCAAGTTCAGCATTGTTACACCCGTATACAATCCCCCCGCCGCAGCGCTGAATGCCTGCATTGCGTCCATGAAAAGTCAACTATTTACCGACTGGGAATGGTGTTTGGTCGATGACAAATCGACCCAGCCTTACGTTCGAAAAATACTTGCTCGCGCCGAGTCCGGAGACAGCCGTATTCGAGTCATGTACCGCGAGAACAACGGTGGAATTGCAGCCGCTTCGCAAGACGCCCTCGACATGGCTATCGGCGAATTCATTGGACTGCTCGATCACGACGATGCGTTGCATGCCAATGCACTGGAATTGGTCGCCAAGCGGCTCGCATCTGACTCAACAATTGACTACCTCTATACGGATGAGGACAAAATTGATGAAAATGGGCTTCACTACGATTTCTTCCGCAAGCCAGGTTGGGACAAGGAGCGTCTACGGGGACAAAATTACTGTTGTCACTTTTCTGTGTTTCGATCCACTTTGCTCGACAAAGTCGGTGGATTTCGCCCAGGATTCGATGGATCGCAGGATTACGATCTCATTTTGAGAGCCACCGAAAAGGCTCGTAGCGTCGCCCATGTTCCCGAAGTGCTCTATCACTGGCGATGTGTTCCGGGGTCGGCCGCGGCGGAAACTAACGCCAAACCATACGCATATGAGTCGGGAAAGCGAGCATTGGAAGAACATTTTAAACGAAGTGGAATTGATGCCACGGTAGAAATGAAACTACCGGGTCATTATCAGTATCGGCGACGCAGCCTGATATCGCAACCGTTGGTCAGCATCATCATTCCGACGCGGGGTGATCGCAAGCGAGTGTGGGGTATTTCCACGTGTTTAATTGTCAATGCGATCGAAAGCATTCTGGAGAAAACAACATATGAGAATTTCGAAATTATTGTCGTAAACGATGTCAATCCCGATGGTTCATCGATTCACTCTTTTAATGTTCCGAATGACTCCCGTATCAAGGTAATCAAATATAAAAAAGCATTCAATTTTTCCGACAAATGCAATGTTGGATTTCTGGCTTCACATGGCGATGTTGTGATCATGCTGAATGACGACACGCAGGTAATAACGCCTGATTGGATAGAACAATTACTCGGACACCTCGAAGATCCCGAAGTCGCCATGGTTGGACCTATGTTGTTGCTCGAAGATGGGCGAATCCAAAGTGCTGGTCACAGAAACAAACCCACCCCATCGCACATTGGAAGCGGTGAGTCAGGGGATGCCTATGGAATGTGGGGTATGTACACGATCTCCAGAAGCCTGGCCGGATTGACTGCGGCGTGCGTTGCGATTCGTCGATCGGTCTACAGCCAACTTGGTGGATTCTCTCTCGACTATCCAATCAATTTCAATGATGTCGACTTCTGTTTCAAGGTACTTGACGCTGGTTACAGAATTGTTTGGACCCCGATGGCTCGGTTGTATCACTTCGAGTCAATGACGCGGGTACCACACGTAAGTCAAGACGAAATCAGTGCGCTGGAACTCAGATGGAAACGGCATTTCGGTAGCGATATATATACGCCATAAAGCCCGTAAGATATTCGTGTGTTGCAAAGAGCTCGAAAGGGCGGAATTCGCCCAATTTCCATTGGTCGTGCCCTGCTCCGCCAATTAGATACTCAATTTGGGGAACTTGATGGAAACGCAACTCTGAACCCAAATTATGTGATAACGCTTCACCCAGACGATGCCACCAAGTTGTCCAATTTTAAGTCGGCCCTGATCGAAGAGTTACGGCAAGCGGTAACCCACCATGCCGCAATCGAGGGCTACGCGCTTGCCGGTGAAGTCGACATCACCCTCGACATTGCCGAGTCGACTAAACGCGGAACCTGCACGGTTGCCTCAAATCTGCGGTCCGAGCCAGACAAGTCGGCGCCGACTCCCCGACCGTCGGCAAACATTGAATCGGAAATGCCGACTGGCACAACTGAAGCGACAATCGTGCTGGGCAATGGTCAACGAATCAGACTCACTGGTGATCTAGCCACAGTCGGTCGACAGAGCGACTGCCAGATCCTCATTGACGATAACAACGTCAGTCGTATCCATGCCGAAATTCGGCGCACTATGAAGGGCTGGGTAGTTACCGACCGTGGGAGCACTAACGGTTCAATGGTCAATGGCGAAAAAATTACCGAGGGACGTTTGCTTGTTAACGGCGACGCGATCGCCTTTGGCTCCGCCATCGTGCAGTTTGAGAATTCGTGATAACAGTCAGCTTTGGAGCAGTATCGGACACAGGGAGATTGCGCAACGCAAATGAGGACTCCTTCCTCGTTAGTGACCACTTACTAGCTGTCGCCGACGGAATGGGCGGGCATAATGCCGGCGAGGTAGCCAGTGCAATGGCCGTGCAACTATTGCACGAAGCGACACATCAGCCGATTGAGTCGCCTGAGTCTTTCATTGAATTGATTTCGACTATCAACGATGCCATCTTTGCTGCGGCCACAGGAACTTCTGAGCAACGCGGCATGGGAACGACGCTTACCGCGATTGCCGTCGCCGGATCAACGCCAATCGATGAACGGGTGATGGTCGTAAATGTTGGAGATTCCCGTACCTACATATTGCGGAAAGGAGAGCTACGACAGGTAACCATTGACCATTCGTATGTACAGGAACTCGTCACAGAAGGTGTCATTTCCGCCGACGACGCGCGGACCCACCCGCGACGCAATATAGTCACACGCGCATTGGGAATTGATTCGCGTGTTATCGCTGATTCGTGGACGCTGCCCATCGTCGATCGCGACCGATACTTGCTTTGCAGCGATGGTTTGGTGGATGAAATATCGAACGAGGAAATCCTCGCCATACTGCTGCAGAACACTGATCCACAACGAGCAGCCGAGAGTTTGCTGGCTGCGGCCAACGACCGTGGTGGTCGTGACAATGTCACTGTCATAGTTGTCGATGTGCGTACAACCGACTTACCGGTGTCTGCAGCGACCGAAGACACCCAATTCGCAGCAAATCAGGAGGCGGTGTCTGGTTCGCCCCAACCTGTGGCCGCTGCCTCGACAACGCGCAAGGTAACAAAGTTGCTGATCCCATTCATTATCCTTGCCGCGATCTCGCTGGCCATAGTTGCGGGCGGGGAATTCACCCAGCGTGGATACTTTGTCGGTTTCAACGATCAAACCCAGGATGCCCAGGTAGTGATTTATAAGGGTTCGCCTCAACACTTTCTTTGGTACGGCCCCACGGCCTCGTCCACTAGCGATGTCACTCGGCGACAACTAGTTTCCGCGCTTGTTCGCGAAGTTGACTCCCAACCTAGATTTGACACGTTCGACGATGCGCAAGACTTTGTGAACGCACTGCGGACAGCGCAGGTGAGCAATGGCTGATAATCCTTCGCTCATTAATGACCGATACGACCTCGGCAAGAGCATTGGTCGCGGAGGTATGGCTGAGGTCTTTCTCGCCCACGATGTGTTGCTCAACAGACCCATCGCCCTCAAAGTTCTATTTGCCGAGTTCGCCACAGATCCGGCATTCGTTGAACGGTTTCGACGTGAGGCGCAATCGGCGGCGAACCTTACGCATCCAAATATTGTTGGCGTGTACGACTGGGGTCGCATCGGAAACACCTATTTCATCGCGATGGAATATATTCAGGGTCGCACTCTGGCATCAATTCTTGCCGAACGAAAGACACTCACGGCCAATCAAACTGGTGACATCGCCATCAAGATTGCCGCCGCGCTCGGGGTGGCCCATGACAAAGGCGTAGTCCATAGAGATATCAAACCCGGAAACATCTTGATTGGAAGCAACGGTCAGGTGAAGGTCGCCGATTTTGGAATTGCCCGGGCATTTGGCTCCGAGGTTGCCGAAGCACTGACGCAGACCGGCTCCGTCATGGGAACGGCATCGTATTTCTCTCCCGAGCAAGCCCAGGGTGGTCAGCCCGATCCGCGCAGTGACATCTACTCACTCGGAATTGTGATGTACGAAATGATCGCCGGTCGAACTCCATTTTTTGGAGACAACGCCGTCGGTGTCGCCTATCAACAGGTGCACAATTCGCCGCCACCTTTGCATGAGTTCGCTCCAGATGTTCCAAATGCGTTCGAGGCAATCGTCGCCAAGTGTCTCGCCAAGTCCCCCCAGCGTCGATACACAAACGCAATCGAGTTACGCGATGACCTGCGTCGCTTCGCCAATGGTGAAGAGGTTCGAGCTCTGGCCGAAGTCCGCGGCACTGCACTAATCGCAAGCGCCAAGAAGACGGTGCCCCGCGCGACCTCAGTCGCCAAGCAATCTAGAAACGGCGAACAGTATCCCCCATACGACGACTCTGTTCCTCAGCGCACCGCTCTTTATGTGTTCGGCGCGGTGTTCATCGCCCTGATCCTCCTCGCAGGTGGAATTTTCCTGTATCGAGCCTTGGCTTCCGGCGGATCGTCGGCATCGATCACAATTCCAGATGTCTCCAATCAATCGCTGGCGGATGCAAGTGCTCTACTTTTGGAGCTCGGTCTCACTCCGATACCCAACGCAGTACCTCGCGATGACATCGGAGACGACATCGTGTACGCCCAAGATCCGCCACCTAGCGTTCTTGCGCGTTCCGGCGACACCGTCACGCTCACATATAACCCTGCAAGTACCAAGGTCATGGTGCCGGCAATCCAGGGATTGTTGGTCAAGGATGCAACGGCACTGTTGGCCCCACTTGGGCTTCAGTTGATTGTTGCCGAAGTTCGAAACGACCCTCTGGTTCCACTCAATCAAATAATCACTCAGGACCCACTTGCCACCACCCAGGTGCGATCCGGTTCGGCGGTGAGTGTTGTGGTTTCGGGTGGGAATGGTGGTCAAGTCATTCCAAATGTTCAGGGTCAAGTTGCACTTGCAGCCCAGCAGCTATTGCAAAGTCCGCCCTACAGTTTCATCGTCACAATTACGGAAGAAAATTCGCCGACCATCGAACGGGGTCGTGTGACTCGAACCGAACCCGTCATCGGGGTATCCCTTGCGCCGGGTTCCCCTGTCACCCTGTTTGTCTCCAAGGGAGTTTCCACCGTCAAAGTTCCACTTGTCGAGTCGCTTACTGAAAGCGATGCGAGGGGACAACTCAATGCACTTGGTCTCGTTGCCGATGTGAAGTACCAAGACGTACCGAGTGGCGATGCCAGTGACGGTCGCGTCATTTCACAAGGAACTCAGTCAGGAACCGAAGTGGAAATTGGAACAAAGGTAAAAATTACAGTTGGTCGCGGGGTCGTGACGACAACGACAATTGAAACGACGACGACAACGGGGTAGTAATTCGCAACTAGCGCTTCTGTGTCGAATGCGCATCGGCGCGTCCAACAAATGTACGGATCATGTCGAGACCTGCTGTGGTCAGAATACTTTCCGGATGAAACTGCACTCCTTCGACATCATGGGTCCGATGTCGAATCCCCATAATTGTTCCGTCGCTAGTCTGCGCCGTAATCCTCAAATCGATTGGGAGCGAACTTGGCTCGATGACAAGTGAGTGATAACGCGTTGCAGTAAGCGGCGAGTCCAATCCGGCAAACACTCCTTCACCATGATGAAAAACTTCAGAAGACTTGCCGTGCACGAGTTCTGGGGCTCGCACAACATGAGCGCCAAAGGCGTAACCGATTGCTTGATGACCTAAACAGACACCGAGAACAGGCACTCGACCGGCAAATGTGATCACCGACTCACACAATATTCCAGCATTTTCCGGAAGTCCTGGCCCTGGTGAAAGTAAAACAGCATCGGGTTCTAATGCAACAGCTTCTGCGATGCTGAGCGAATCATTGCGCACGACTATCGGATCTGCTCCAAGTTCACCCAAGTACTGCACAAGGTTGTAGACGAAACTGTCGTAGTTATCGATCACCAAAATCCTGGTCATACCCCAAGCCTGCCTGATTGCGAAGGTGGGAAGACACATATTTTCGATCTACAATGAAAACCCCATGGCACCCCCCAAACGTCGTACCGGTGGTCGCACCACGGCAAAGGGCACTCAGCCTGGACGCGTGCACGAAACACACCGACTCGACTCTTCCGATCCCACATCGATGCACGGCCAAACATTGGCCGAGCAATCATCTCGATACACACCGCCGATTCTCCGGCAGCAAAGAGTGAGTCCGCGATGGGTGCCGATACTTATGTTCTGTTTGATGGGCATTGGAGCCCTGATTATTTTGTGTTACTACCTCGGATTCGTACCCGGCGGGCGAAATAACTGGTATCTATTTATTGGCCTTGCCGGTGTTCTCGGCGGACTTTTCACAGCAACCAAGTACCACTAGTTCAGTCGATCGGCGCAACCAAGTCCATATCTTCGAGACAGTGTCGCGGTGCTGGGGGATCTTGATCCGGTGCCATGACCATTCGTAGTTCGACTCCGCACACCGAACACCGATAACGAACATTGATGCGCCTCATCTCGCCAGCCGGCGGAGGCGGTGGAAGTGATGATGTCATACCGCGCAACATGCCGATCCCCGATCGCCACACGATCACCATGATCACCACTCCAATGAGGACCCAGACAACGGTCCCGAACATCAGCGTCGAACGAGGGAATCAGCCGAGTCGTTCGATGATGGTTGCATTGGCCATCCCCCCACCTTCACACATCGTTTGTAACCCGTAACGACCGCCGGTGCGCTCCAATTCATTGAGCAAAGTTGTCATCAGTCTGGCACCAGACGCGCCGAGCGGGTGGCCGAGTGCAATTGCTCCACCATTGACATTTACCTTGCTCATATCGGGATGCAATTCCTTTTCCCACGCCAGTACCACGGCGGCAAACGCTTCGTTTATCTCCACCAAATCAATGTCATCCATTGTTAGCCCGGACCGTTCAAGGACTTTCTGAGTAGCCGGAATCGGCGCGGTGAGCATGTAGCGAGGATCCTCGGCGGCAAGGGCGAAATTGACAAATCTGGCCCTCGGCTTGAGCCCAAGCTTGCTGGCCCGTTCCTCGCTCATAATTAATAACGCTGCACAACCATCAGTGATCTGCGATGAGTTGCCCGCCGTGATGCGACCACCCTGTTCAATCGGACGGAAGGCTGGCTTTAATGAAGCAAGTTTTTCAAGCGATGTTTCACGAATGCCTTCGTCCGTCGACATCATCGTTCCATCGGCATCAAGCACCGGAACTATCTGACTCTGAAAACGACCTTCGGCTGTTGCACGAGCGGCATACTCCTGTGATCGGGCACCAAATTTATCGAGGTCCTCCCGCGAGATGTTCCATTTCTCTGCAATCATTTCGGCAGAAATACCCTGTCCGACGAGTCCCCCTACATCGGCATATCTGGCCTGGACACGAGGACCAAATGGATATCCATATTTGCCTTCTGCAATCGCGGAACCCATTGGTACCCGTGACATAACTTCAACACCCGCTGCCACAACCACGTCGTATGCGCCAGCGATCACTCCCTGGGCGGCGAAGTGCGCGGCTTGCTGGCTAGATCCACATTGACGATCAACTGTGGTCCCTGGCACTGAGTCGGGCCAACCAGCCGCAAGAACCGAATTGCGAGCCACATTGAGGCTCTGCTCGCCGACCTGCATCACGCAGCCCATCACCACATCGTCGATCGTGGCCGGATCAACACCTGTTCGCTCAACCAACGTTGACATCACTTCGGCGGCCAGGTCGACCGGGTGCCAATTTTTCATCCGACCATTTCGTTTGCCTAATGGACTACGAATTGCATCAACTATTACGGCCGTCGCCATGGTCGACTCCTTTGGATGAGCTAGATCTTGGTCTAACTAGTTTGCCTTGCGCAGGGACCAAAACCTTCACCGGAAATGCGACCTACTGAGCGTCAAGCACCTTGGTGAATATTCGATGCAGGGCAATGACATCGGTGTCGGTGAGTTGGTTCGTGAACGCTCGCTTGACAATTCGGTGGTAAACGGTGCTCGCACCTCGCCATGTATCGCGGCCATCTCTTGTGATCGACACCATGACGGCGCGATTGTCATCTTCGTTGAGTTTCTCTCGGATGACTAACCCCGCTCCCTCCAGGCCATCGATCTGCCTCGACAAACTCGACGGATGCACCATCACCCGCTCAGCCAATTCCATCGCCCGCAGATGTCCACCTTGACTCTGAAGCGCATCAAGAACTTCAAACCAGGTAAGCGGAAGTTGACGATACTCGTGCAATTCTCGGGTGAGCATTCGCACGATCGCGGCGTGACCGAGTAGAAATGCACGCCACACCTCTAGCCGATCAGCATCAGGCGCCGTCATATCTTCACAGGCTATTGATCATGGCCACGGCATCCGACAATGAGGCTCTGTCGGCCAATAAAGTTCGACAAGACATCACGGCCTTAGGCATCGAGATACCCAGTACGCCTCGAAGTCGATCGTTGCGATGATAGAACGCAACCAATTTTTCCGACCGCTCATCGCCGACAACGATTTTCATCTCATCTTCGGGTGTTGCTCTCCCTAGAAACTGGATTCGGGCCCCAAATTGATCGCTCCAAAAGAAAGGCACCGAGACGAAGGGCTTAGAAATTTCGCCACGCCAAGATGCCAACAAGTTCTCTGCCGCATGTGCACCCTGTTCGGCTGCGTTTGTCCAATGTTCGATTCGCATTGTCGGTTCTTCGTCCACATACAACGCA
>CAYGOJ010000013.1:0-24244 GCA_964351545.1 uncultured Acidimicrobium sp. | reverse complement strand
TCGAAAAAACCTTGAATTTGGCCGCTGTGCAAGTCAATTGAGACCATCCGCTTGGAACCGGCGGCCTTGAACATGTCGGCGATCAGTCGCGCAGTTATTGGCTCGCGTCCTTCGGCCTTGCGGTCTTGACGTGCGTAACCGTAAAAGGGACATACGGCGGTGACCCGCTTGGCCGATGCCCGATACGCGGTATCAATCATGATCAGCTGTTCCATGATCGAGTCGTTGACGCTGCGACCGTCGACCCCGCAATGTGTCTGCATAATGAACACATCGCCGCCGCGGATGCTCTCGCCAAATTGCGGTCTCAACTCGCCGTTGGCGAACTCGATGATATTTGCTTCACCTAATTGCACCTCGAGGTGTTTGGCTACTTTTTCGGCGAGCGCTGGGTGAGTGCGACCCGTGTACAGCGCCATTCGCTTGGTGGTGACTTTGTCAATTGTCTTGTTCATCGTTGCCCGTCGCTCGACGTTGATTGCCGTCCACCAGTGTAGAACGAACCAGCGATACGAGTTCCGGGGAGAGGACTCGAACCCCTATATACGGGACCAAAACCCGTTGTCCTGCCATTGAACGACCCCGGAGTAACGGCTATAGAGTAGCCAACCAAATTGCTGATATTGGTCGTGACGCCGATAGAGTTTTCGGCGCTATGGGTTCACTAGTCAAACGTCGTCGCAAGCGCATGCGCAAGAAGAAGCACAAAAAGATGCTTCGTCGCACCCGTCACCAGCGCAACAAGTAACCCCTAATTTTCTAGCCCGATTCGCCCGCCGGGTGGGTCTTGGTGAGCAGCACCGTTGCCCCCGGTAATTGCTCGGTCAAGTTCGTATGGGCGCCGAAAATCCACCACGTTGAGCCACTGCCGGCCAGTGTTGGGGTCACACCGGTGGCGGCAACTATTCGGTCGCGCCAGTAACCGAGTTGCGGTTCCACGACCAACGCGGCCCGTTCCAGATCGTTGGCTCCGTCGGACATTGGCTCGCCAAGTTCATCCCACGCTTTGTACACCGTGGGGGTCGAAATGGTCAGCGGTGGAACGACAAGAGTGATGTCGTTGGCCACAAATGGCATTGGTGAGACGATCTCGCCGATGCCTTGCACGCGCGCTCGACCGCCGATCATGCAAAACGGAATATCGGCGCCAAGTTTGGATGCCGCCACCAAGTCCGTAAAGGTTGCCCAGCGCAAAATTGCGGCCGCGTCGGCCGAGCCCCCGCCAAGACCACCGCCCGATGGGATTCGCTTATCAATTTGCACATGTGCATTGATGTTGCATAATCGAAGCGCACGATTCACCAGGTTGCTTTCATCAACCTTGACTCCGGCAGAAAAGAGCCCGCGAACTTCAAGTCCAGCTCCGCCAGGCAAAACGGTGAGGCGGTCGGCTAAATCAAGGGTCACCATTTCGGCGTCGATGAAATGAAATCCATCGTTGCGAACTCCGGTGATGCGCAGACTTAGAGTTAGTTTCGCCCTGGCCTCGAGTGTGACTGTCTGATCGTTCACGGTGACTTGCTCTGATGCAGGGCCGTGCACAGTCGGCCCCACGCCTCGAGGTCTAGTTCTTCCGCCCTTGATTCGGGCGAAACCCCAGCAATGGTAAAGACGCTAGGTGAGACGAGTTCCGATAAGGCCCGGCGCAGCATTTTTCTGCGATGGGCAAATCCGGCTCGAACGAGAGCAAATAGTTCGCTGGCTTCGACACCAGGGATTCTCGGAATCGAATGACGACGAATATCCACGAGCGCGGATGCGACCTTTGGCTTCGGATAAAAAACCGTGGCTGGAACATCGCCAACAATTCGCGCATCTGCCCAGTAAGCAATCTTCACACTCACCGCGCCGTAGGCAGGTGTTCGAGGCTTGGCGACAAATCGTTGCCCAACTTCGCGTTGCACCATGACCAACATGTGTTGTACTTCTGGAACATGATCCAGAATCTCTGCGACGAGTGGTGTGGCCACGTTGTATGGCAAATTGGAAATCACATGCCAATTCGACGAAAACTCGACGAAGGGTCGCCAATCCAAAGTCATCGCGTCTCCATGAATGACGCGAACATTTTCTAAATCACCAACGACTTGGCGGAGAACTTTGACGAGTCCATTGTCGATTTCGATGGCATGAATTTGGGCGCCCGTTTCGGCGAGCGCGATAGTTAGCGAACCGAGACCCGCCCCTATTTCAAGTACATGGTCACTCGGTCCGATCTGGGCGAGACGCGCGATGCGCTGGACGGTGTTTGGATCAACAACAAAGTTCTGCCCAAATGCCCTACTTGGGGCAAGTCCATGATCGCTCAACAAACGGGAAATATCGGCGCGTGAGTGCGTCACCATGAAATCGTTACGGGAATCGGCGCATCGACAACATCGGCCAGTTTTTCGAAAACAGTGGTGTGTAACACCATCGAAATACCGGCCGGGATCAACAAGCTAAATACGTTGGTGCATGTAATTCTGCGACCATTGTTGATATTGGTCACCGTAATCGTGATGCCGATCGGTGCGTCGATGCTGGAACAAACTGGACTCTCGGCATAGCCGAGATTGCTGTAAGTCGCCCGTCCTGTGACGCTCTGACCAATCATCTGCGGGTAGGCGATTGCGGCCGACCCTGTCGGGGCAATCGGCGCTGGACCACCGAGAAAGACAGGTGCCGGAATCTCCTCTTCACCAGATGGTGCCGTTGAGGATGTCGTGGTTAACACAGTGGAATCTGCCGAGGTCGAGTCACTTGATCGTGGCCAAATGAACGGGAGAGCGATCAGAGTAATAACGCCAAGTACCACGAGGCGACGACGTTCATAAATCGATAGGGGCACTTAGGGAACGCTACGGAGCAATGCCTGGAAACGCAAGGCACGCATTCACGCTCGTATGGTGCGCAATATGCGCGACGGATTCGCCGCGAATGTCGGCAACGAACTTTCCAACCAGTGACACGAGAGCGGGATGGTTGGGTTTTCCACGAAGTGGGACGGGTGCAAGATATGGAGAATCGGTTTCGATCAGCAATCGATCAATCGGACACATCATCGCCGCATTGCGCACATTTTCTGCTGCTTTGAATGTGACGATTCCCGAAAATGAAATATATGCGCCGCGTGACACGCATTCGGTTGCCTCGGTCACACCCCCGGTGAAACAATGAAAAATTGTCCGTTGCGGAATTCCAACTCGATCGAGTATTTCAAATGTCTCGGTCCATGCATCGCGGGTGTGAATGACTAGCGGAAGGTGCAGTTCGTTGGCAATCTCAATCTGTTGTTCAAATATTTTCCGTTGTACCTGTCGATCCGAGTGGTCGTAAAAGTAGTCAAGACCGCATTCCCCAATGGCAACAACTCGCTCGGCAGCGAGAAACGGAAGTAGTGCGTCAAATCCAAATTTGGCGTCATGCGGATGAAGGCCGACGGTTGCCCACACATCGTCGTTATCGGCGGCCAAGGCAATTGCCTGCTGAGTGGTAACGGCGTCGGTGCCAATGACGATCATCTTGAGCACACCGGCTTGGCGAGCGGCAGTTAACGCAACTTGAGCACCACCCTCAATTTTGTTGTCATATATATGGCAGTGACTGTCGACCCAGAAGAGATCTTCGTTCACACCGTCTTGCGCGGAAATAACGGCTCGCCTTTCGTCACAACTCGTCCGGCGGGGTACTGACCCCACACCGTGTCAGTGTCGATGCGCGAATCGGTGATGCTTCCAGTGAGACCGATTCGTTCCCAGATTTTTTGAGTGGTTGTTGGCAATGCAGGGTTGGCCAGAATGGTGGTGATTCGCAGGGCCTCGAGGGCATCACCCATCACCCGATCAAGCGCATCGCCAGGCTCCATTTTCCAAGGTTCGTTTTGCTCAAGATACGAGTTCGCGGCCTTGATCAGGCTCCAGGTAGCTTCGAGGGCCCGACTTGGTTGGATGTTCGACCATGCCCGACTCGTTTCGGCAACAGCGGTGGCGGCAGCCGCGGCCAACACGCTGTCTGGAGACGGCTTCGTTCCACGTCCGGCACATTTTTTTTCCACCACAGTGGCAATGCGAGCCGCCAAGTTCCCAAGATTATTTGCCAGGTCAGAGTTATAGCGGCTGACCATTCCCTCATAGGTGAAGTTGCCGTCGCTACCGTAGGCGATCTCGGCGAGCACGTAATAGCGAAGACATTCCACTCCATATTCGTCAACGAGTTCTAATGGGTCGACAACATTGCCGGCGGTTTTTGACATCTTTTCACCACCAAAGATCAGCCATCCACCCACTGCCCACCCTTTTGGCGGCTCAATTCCCGCCGACATCAACATCGCCGGCCAGTACACGCAGTGAAATCTGATTATCTCCTTGCCGATGAAGTGATAGTCCACCGGCCACTTGGCGTTGAACGCCTCATCGTCCGTTCCATATCCGATTGCCGTGATGTAGTTAGCAAGTGCATCGAACCATACGTAGGCAACATGTGATGGATCCCACGGCAGGGGGATACCCCAGGTAAGTGTTTTGCGACTCACGGAGAAGTCGTTGAGTCCGGTTTTGATAAACCCAAGCACCTCATTGATGCGAATTCCGGGAGTGATGCAGTTGGGGTGATCGGCGTACCACTTGAGCAGGCGATCTTCGAAGCGGGATAGCCGAAAAAAATAGTTCTCTTCTTCGACATAGGTAGTCGGCGTATTGTGAATTGGACATCTTCCCTCGGTCAGCTCGTCATCCACGTAATACGCCTCGCAGGCCACGCAATATTGACCGCGATACACATCAAGTTCGATGTCGCCGGCGTCGTAGCACGCCTGCAACAGCTTTCGAACCCCTACCGCGTGACGAGGTTCCGTGGTGCGGATGAAATCGTCGTATTTGATATTGAGTCGCTCCCAAGCGTGTTGAAATTGCGGCGCAATGGAGTCGACAAATTGCTTGGGCGAAACTCCTTTTGCATCGGCGGCCTGTTGAATTTTCAACCCATGCTCATCGGTACCCGTGAGAAAGTGCACGTCGTCGCCAAGTAGCCGATGCCAGCGACAAACGGCGTCGGCGATAATGGTGGTGTAGGCGTGACCAATGTGTGGCTTGGCGTTGACGTAGTAGATCGGCGTCGTGGCGCTGAACTTGGAAGTCGCATCTGAAGTCACGCATCTAACTTAGAGCCAGCCGCTAGCTTCGCTGGGGTTAGTTTTTCGGACTCGTCACCTCGTATTGTGTGGCCATGGGATTTGCCTTCGACGATGCGATCGCCATGACATCTGTCAATGGAAACCAATTCAGCGCCAATGTGCAGTCCGGCTGGGATATTGGCGGAGTTGCCAATGGCGGTTATATGCTCGCCTTAGTTGGCTCGGCGATGGGACAAGCCGCTGATGGTCGTGAGCCAACCACGATTACGGCCCACTACTTGGCTCCCTTGTCGGCCGGAAGCGTGGAGATCAGCACCGAAGTTATTAAGCAAGGCAAACGATTTACGACCGTGTTGGCCACGATTCGGCAGGGAGATCGAGACGCGCTCCGCGCTATTGGTGCTTTCGGCGAAATCCCCCATCCAACCGATGGTCTTGTGCACATTGCTGGCGCGCCACCGGCGCTCCCGAGCTTCGAGGATTGTGCGCCGCGAAATTCAGGTATCGGAGACTTTCCAGTTGCATTGATGAACCACGTCGATGTCCGTCTGCATCCCGACGACGCGGGATTCGCCCGCGGTCAAATGTCTGGTCAGGCGACTGTCCGCGGCTGGTTTTCGTTTCCTGATCGGCGGCCCGTCGACACCCTGGCGATCTTGCTCGCCACCGATTCCTTTCCTCCGGCACTGTTCAACCTGACCGGAACCCCAGGTTGGGTGCCGACCATCGAATTGACGGCTCACATTCGCGCCGAGCCAGCGCCGGGGCCATTGCGTTGTATATTTTCTTCAAGATTCGTGCAGGGCGGAATGTTTGAAGAAGACGGTGAGTTGTGGGACTCGCGCGGTGTTTTAGTCTGCCAATCCCGCCAACTCGGTCTGGTACCGCGCTTGTAAGTGACTTACTTCAGTTGTAGCGCGAGCTCGTACACACGACGCTTAGCCACACCATATTTAGCAGCAACCCGTGCCGCGGAGTCCTTTCTGCTGGAACCCTTGCTCAATTCATCGCGAATTGCCATGGCTAACTCCTCATCGGTGGGTGGAACCGGTGGCCTGGCGCCCTCCAATATCACCACATATTCGCCGCGTGGCTCGGTGGTCTTGGCATGTTGCGATGCGTCGTGCAAGGTGCCGCGCCAGAATTCCTCGTGAATCTTGGTCAGCTCTCGGGCCAGTACCGTCCGCCGAAGCGGTCCGCACGCCACCTCCAAGTCGGCCAGGGTACGGGCAATGCGATGCGGCGCTTCGTACAGAACCACTGTCCGAGACTCGCTGGCAATGTCGCTGAGACGGAGTGTTCGCTCGGCGCCGCTGCGAGGTATGAATCCCTCAAACACGAATCGCGACGTGGATAGACCGCTCACGACAAGCGCCATGATCAACGCTGCAGGTCCCGGAGTTGACGTAACCCTCAGTTCGGCGTCTAGTACCGCACGAACAACTCGCTCACCTGGGTCGCTGATTCCGGGCGTGCCGGCGTCCGTGATCAGGGCAACGTTTGACCCGCCCTGCAACGCCGCGACGATCTCATCGCAGGCATCGTGTTCGGTATGTTCATTCACCACCACATACTTTTTTCCGGAAATTCCGAGGTGTTGTAACAACAGTCCTGAACGACGGGTATCCTCGCAACACACAATTGTCGAATTGGTCAATGCTTCAACTGCCCGAGATGTGATATCGGAGAGATTGCCAATCGGTGTGGCAATGAGTGTGAGTACGCCGCCTGTCATGTGTGACGCACTTCTATGACGTCGCCAATGTGGAGCCCCCACCGCTCAAACGAACCTGCCGGGGCCTCGATGACCACCCGCGATCGTCTAACCGGTAGGGGAACACGCCGTGGTACCAAACGCTGCATCTTGATCACCGTAGAGTCTGCGTCTAAGTAGGCGATATCCAGCGCGCACCTAACACCAATTGTGTGAATCCAACGACAGTTGTCGAGCACCAAAGCGGTAGTAACCGAACTCTGTCCGATCAGGCCGCGACGTCGAGCCCGTGCAGTGGTGGCCACATCGGCGCTCGCCAATACTCGACCATCACTAACAAGCCAGGCCATTGGCAACGAAGGCTGACTATTCATATTGTCGTCTATACGTTAAAGCGAATTTCTAAGGTGTCGCCGTCTTGTACTTCGTAGTCTTTGCCTTCCACGCGGATCTTCCCCAGATCCTTGGCCTTGTTCCACGAACCGATTTTCAATAGCTCGTCCCAGGCGATCATGTCTGCGCGTATGAATCCACGCTGCATATCGGTGTGAATCCGACCGGCGCACTCGGGAGCCTTGGCACCGGCGCGAAAGGTCCATGCTCGTGTTTCTTTTTCTCCGGTGGTAAAAAAAGTTCGCAGTCCAAGTAAGTGATATGCCGAGCGCACCATCCGTGGAAGCGCTCCTTCACCAAGGCCAAGCGCCTCCAACATTTCGGTGCGGTCGGTGCCTGTAAGTTGGGCGGCTTCGGCTTCCAGCTGGACGCTCATTCCGAGCACTTCAACCGTGTGTTCGCCGGCCGAACCGGGCGGCGCCAGTTCGGCACGCACCCTTGCTTCCATTTCCGGAATCTTCGCCAGTTCGTCTTCGCCAACGTTGACCACCGCCAATACGCGTCGTGTCGTTAGCAAAAAGTGGGGAGCTAGGAATTCCAAATCTTCCTTGCTCATACCTCCGCGATAGAGGGGACGACCTTCGGACAACAATGCCTGGGCTCTGGTCAATGCGTCAACCTCGGCTGCAACCGTCTTGTCCATCCGCGCCGCCTTCTGGGTTCGCCTTAACCGAGACTCGACTGTCTCCAAGTCGGCAAGCGCTAATTCAATTTCGACGACTCGCAAATGCTCGAGCGGATCGGATGGTCCGGCAATGTCATCGTCGACGAATGCCCGTAACACAAGAACTATTGCATCAACTTCACGAATGTTGGCAAGAAACTTGTTACCTAGGCCCTCGCCCGTGCTTGCACCCTCTACGAGTCCACCAATGTCCACCACTTCGACGGTCGCATACACCGTCTTTTGCGTGTGCGACATCAGGGCGAGCGCATCGAGCCTGGCATCCGCCACGCGGGCCACACCGATATTGGGATCCTTGGTCGCAAACGGATACGGTGCGGCGAGCGCATCGCCTCCAGTGAGCGCATTGTAAAGGGACGATTTTCCCGCGTTGGGGAGACCTACGAGGCCAAAACGTTCCACAATGACTCCATGATGAGCCTGTCACACTACCGCTGTGGCATAGACGCCGGGAATTGTTACTATGGCGGTAGGAGAAATCCCCCACATGACCACATTTGATCTGGATCTCACAAAGTACTCCCTCGGTTGGAGCGACGAAGCCGAATACGCTTTTACGCCCGTAAAGGGTCTGAACGACGGCGTTGTGGAGCAGATCTCGTGGTGGAAGGGTGAGCCTGACTGGATGCGCCAACTTCGGTTGCGCTCCCTACGTACCTTTGAAAAAAAGCCGATGGCTCAGTGGTTTGCAACCAACATGCCAGACCTCGATTTTCAGAACATTTATTACTACCTAAAGCCGGCCACCGCCCAGACCGACGAGTGGGATGACCTGCCGGAACAAATGAAGCGGACGTACGAAAAGCTAGGAATACCGGAAGCCGAGCGCAAGTATCTTGCCGGTGTCACCTCGCAGTACGACAGCGAAGTGGTGTACCACCGCAACCGGATCGAATTAGAAGAGCAGGGAATATTGTTTTGCGATATGGACACGGCGTTGCGTGAATATCCGGACTTAGTAAAGCAATATTTCGGTTCGGTTATTCCGATGGGTGACAACAAATTTGCTGCGCTGAATACCTCGGTGTGGTCGGGTGGATCGTTTATCTATGTGCCACCGGGGGTCGAATGCGAAATGCCGCTACAGGCATATTTCCGCATCAATAGCGAAAACGCTGGACAATTTGAACGCACACTGATCATTGCCGACGAAGGCTCCAAGGTGCATTACATCGAGGGCTGTTCGGCACCCGTGTACACCAACGATGCGTTACATTCCGCTGTAGTCGAAATCATCGTCAAGCCAAGTGCGCATGTGACCTATACGACGATTCAAAACTGGTCGCCGAACGTGTACAACCTGGTGACTAAGCGCGCTCGTGTTGAGACCGAAGGTCACATGGAGTGGATCGATGGCAACATCGGCTCCAAGCTCACGATGAAGTATCCGAGCGTGTATCTCATGGGCCCCAAGGCCACCGGTGAGGTTCTGTCGGTTGCCTATGCGGGCGCCGGTCAGCACCAGGATGCCGGTGCGAAAATGATCCACGCAGCGTCCGAGACCTCATCCAAGATTGTTTCCAAGTCCATAAGCAAGGACGGTGGCATCACTACCTATCGCGGTCTGGTCCGGGTTGAAGAAGGGGCCAAGAATTGCAAGAGCCATGTGCAGTGCGACGCGCTTATTCTCGATGAACAAAGCGAGAGCCGGACTTTCCCGTATATGGAAGTGGGTGAGCGAGACGCCCAAATTGGTCACGAGGCAACCGTCTCCAAGATTGCCGACGAGCAGCTGTTCTACCTGATGAGCCGCGGACTCACTCAGGAACAGGCCATGGGCATGGTGGTCAATGGTTTCATCGAACCTGTTACGCGCACGTTACCGATGGAATATGCCGTTGAGTGGAGTCGCCTGATCGAATTGCAAATGGAAGGATCCGTCGGCTGAATCTCAGCAATTGACGCGATACTCAAGTCATGCCCATGCGTACCGAGTGCAAGCATTTTGAGAGTCGCACGTACGGCAATGGCGACACGGTCCGAAAGTGCAAGCTAGATCTGGCACCGGACGCACCCTGGCGTTGTCCCGATGATTGCCCAAAATATGAGCGACGGATGGTGGACGTCGGTTGGGCCCATGGTTCGCTCGTACCTCCCGTCACGCCAGTCGCACCGACCAGTCTCGACGATGGCACGGCCGCCGCGATCCTGGACGAAGCCGAACAAATTGTGAATGCCGCCATTGGTGATGTGCTTGCCGACATGAATGACAAGCGCAAAAAGAAAAAGAAACTACGCATTAAAAAGAAGAAAGATAAGTAGCCGACGCATGAGTACCACTGCCTTGGCAATTCCGACCGCCGAAGAAGAAATCTGGCGTTACAGTCGCATCGAAGAACTCGATCTCGCTGCATACCAAGTGGGTGCGACGCGAACCGACACTGAACATCTAGATGGGGTGCGTCTCGATGCACACAAGGCCGTGGCAAGCATGGGGATTGCGATGGCAACTTCGCCCGATGTGTTTGCCCAACTCAATACGGACAATGCACAAGTAATTGCCCTCAAGATAGAGCGCAATGTGGTGGTGCCGCAGACCATCCTTATCACCCATACTCTCAATCAATCCGGTGTCGTGGCATATCCGCGACTAGTCATTGATGCCGCAGAAAATAGCGAGGTCACGGTTGTCGAACGCTTTGTATCCACCGATGACGTCGTATCGCTTGTTGTGCCGGTAGTTGAACTTCGCGCCGCCCAAGCATCGCGCGTCACATATATGGCGATCAACGAACTTGGCCGACAAACCTGGCAAATCGGTCACCAACAGGCGGTGGGTGACCGCGACAGCACGATGAGATTATTTAGCGTGGCCATCGGCGGAGATTATGCCCGCGTTCGAGCCGAGGTTCGCCTCGTCGGTCAGGGCGCAAGCGCGCAGCAGACAGCCCTGTACTTCGCGGATGGAAATCAGATGCATGACTTTCGCACCTGGCAGGTGCATCAAGCTCCGCGCACGCACAGCGACCTGTTGTTCAAGGGCGCGGTCAAAGACACGGCCAAGAGTGTGTATACGGGATTAATCAAGATTGGCGAACATGCCGCCGGCTCACAGGCATTTCAGACCAACCGCAACCTGACGTTGTCGCACGGGGCGTGGGCGCAAAGCGTTCCGAATCTCGAAATTGAGACAAACGATGTGAAGTGTTCGCATGCCAGCACCATTGGGCCAATTGACGAAGACCAGCGCTTCTACTTGGAGAGCCGTGGCATTCCGCCACATGTTGCGGAGAGATTGGTGGTGTTGGGTTTCTTCGATGAAGTGATCGATCGATTGCCCGCAACGCTATTCACGGACGGTCTTCGCGCTCAGGTGAGCGCCAAACTGGGGAGCCACAAGTGAACACCGAACACATTGTTTGTGCCCTCGCCGATATCGCCGATGGTTCCGTCAAGCGATTCGACATTGGCGATGTCGAAATTGCAGTGGTTCGGATTGGTGACAAGGTGTACGCAATTGGCGATCGCTGTAGTCATGCCAATGTGTCGTTATCGGAGGGTGAGGTTCATCCCGAGACCAAGGAACTCGAATGCATCAAACACGGCAGCGCGTTCAGCCTGGAAACCGGAATACCCAGTTCATTGCCGGCTACGCAGCCAGTGCCGGTGTACACCGCAGATGTTGTGAACGGAAATGTCGTTATTGCGATCAATGTCGAGAGGGCGCAATGAGCACACTTGATATCTGCGACCTTCACGTCAGTGTCGGTGGGGCACAAATCCTCAACGGGATCGATCTTCGAATTTCGTCCGGCGAAGTCCATGCCGTGATGGGGCCAAACGGTGCCGGAAAGTCAACCCTGGCCGCCGCCCTGATGGGCAAGTCCGAATTCATGGTCACCCGTGGATCGGTGACTCTCGACGGAGAGGATCTTCTGGCGATGCCGACATGGCGGCGAGCGGTTGCCGGTCTGCATCTGGTGATGCAGTATCCCACCGAAATCCCCGGGGTGTTGATGGATGCCGTTCTCGGCGAGGCCTTTGCCTCTCGAGACCGAGATTCACAAGAACTAGGCGCACGAATTGCAACCGAGGCATCGCGTATTGGTTTCGATACCGAACTGGTGCATCGGGCGGTCAACGTCGATTTCTCGGGTGGTGAAAAGAAGCGCAGCGAAACATTGCAATTGGCAATGCTGCGGCCCCTCATCGCCGTGATTGACGAACTGGACTCCGGCTTGGATATTGACGCGTTGCGGGATTGCGCCAAACGAGTTGAGGATGCCACCAATGAAACCAATCTCGGCGTATTGATTATCACTCATTACAGCCGATTGTTCGCAGAACTGCACCCCGACTTCGTTCACATTTTGTCCAAGGGACGCATTGTCAGGAGCGGGGGACCAGAGTTGGCCGATGAATTGGAGCGCGACGGATACGCCGCATACGCGGCCCACTAATCCCTTGGATTACTTAATGAACCCAATCTTTGTGTAATCAATGCTGACGAGACCGAAGGAACCCATGTTGGCGAGTTTCGCATCGGTTGCAGTCACTTGTGGATGTTGGTAGATGACCATCGAGTGACCGATTTCCCAGACCAACCTGTCGGCTCTGTTGGCAAGTACGCAACGCCTGACCGGATCAGGCTCTTCGTTGGCCCTCTTAAACAAAGTGTCAATTGCGGCGCTACCAATCTTGCCGTAATTCTGTTCACCCGTCATGGTCAAAATGCCGGTTGCTCCGCTGATTGGTAGAGAGGTGCCGAGCCAATCGAACACCGTCATTTCGAAATCGCCAGGGGTGATGTACTTCGTTGCATAGTCATTCAAAGACACGACCTTGATTTCTAATGGAACACCCAGTGGCGCCAGCATCCCCTGCATCAACTTGGCCTCGCTGGCACTCGCTGGTACACCGGCAGGAATGGTGATTTCGATCTTCAACGCTGCGCCCTGCGAGTTTTTGCGGGGGCTACCTTTCCAATCGGCGGCATCGAGTAGCGCCCTTGCTCGCAATAAATTGCGATTGCCGTAAATGCCGGAGTTGTCCTGATAGCACGAAAGTCCTTTGACAAAGATGTGATTGTCAAGCGAGGTGGCATTTGGATATATCGATCCGATCATCGCCCGAGAGATGGTGGTGCGATTTATTCCCATCATGATTGCTTGGCGAACACGAACGTCTTGGCTCACTACTGTTGCGCTACCAAAAGTCAGCTGGCGATAGTTTGGCGTGTTCGAGACATGCACTTTGACTCCGGCAAGAGTTTTTGCTCGTTTGAAGCCCGGTTCGCTTGAGCCAATGTTTATGTAATCCACTTCGCCGTTAGCAAGTGCATCCAGTTGTATCGCCGGCGGAATTGCGCGGTACACAATCTTGGCTAGTACCGGCTTGTGTCCCCACCACCTTGGATTCGGAACGACTGTAACCGTTGCTGCCGAAGGATCCATGGACGAATATTTAAATGGTCCGGCCGTAAGGGTCGGTCCATTTTTCCACGACGTATTGAATTCGGCTGGTGAAGCGGTCAGAGACGCCGGAAGCAGTCCACCGAAGAGATCCTGCCAATCTGCGTACACCTTCTTATAGACAACAACGACCGAATTGGTCGAGGAGCCTTTCTTGACGCTGAGAATGTCTTCGTAACCAGTTGTAGTCGCGACTTCAAATGCCTGGTTAGATCCGTTATTGGCCTTCCACATGCCGACGAAGTCGGCCAGACCAATGGCCTTGCCATTGCTCCACCTTGCTCGTGGGTTGAGTGTGTATGTAACGGTTTGTGGATTCCTATTCGTCAATTTGATTGACGTCACGTAGTTCTTGTCGATCACTAGCGCTCCAGTGGCGTCGACAATAAACATTGCGGGAAGGGTTCCATCCATGATGAAACCCGTATCGACGACATTGCCGTCGATGTGGCTGGTATTGAAGTTGTCGGGGAGTGAGCCAATTGCCCAGACGAAGGTTCCACCTCGCTTCAGATTGCTCACGGGTTGGGCACTAATGTCTGGCCCATCACCAGCTGCGGCATGACTGGCGGTCGAAGAGCCTAAGGCTGATAGCAGGCTGATGGCCGCAACAATGGCAATTCTGCGGATTGGACGCTTGTCCACTTTCCCCCCTGCTGATCTCTGCAAGTACCGTAATCCCGTTTGGGCCGCTATGGAAGGTCTGGCCCGCTCACGACTTTCTCACCGCAGTAACTCCATGCGGGAGCGAACTTGTGCAAATAAAAAGGGGGCGACCCTAGCGGGCCGCCCCCTTTTGTTAACTGCAATTACTTCTGGAACCCAACCTTCGTCCAGTCAATGGAGGTGAACCCAAAGGCGCCGAAGTTGGCGACTTTATTAGGAACACCAACCACGTTATTGCGCTGGAAGAGCGTGATCGAGTGAACAAGCTTGTAGATCTCTTTGTCGGCATCGTTGGCCAATTTGCAACGCTTTACCGGATCGAGGATCTGATTGGCTTGTGTGAACAACTTGTCGATCGTTGCACTACCAATGTTGCCGAAGTTTTGGGCGCTACCAACCTTGTAGACATTGCTCGACGATGAGATTGGGAAGTTCGTTCCCACCCAAGCGAAGATCGCCATCTCGAATTTGGAGACCAGAACATACTTGGCGAAATAGTCGGCGCTTGGAATCAGCGTCGGTACCAGTTCGATTCCGGCTTCCTTGGCCATTGCCGATGCCAACAACACGGTGTCACGACGGTTGTCGTTACCACTTGGGTAGATCAACTTGACCGACAAACGAACGCCGCCGTTAGAGCGGATTCCGTCTGAGCCCTTGACCCAACCAGCTGCATCGAGCAATTTCGCTGCCGTTGCTATGTTGCGCTTGCCCAATGTTCCGGTGTTGTCCTGGTTGCAACCCGTTCCACCGAGGAACACGTGGTTGTTATTTGGCGTAATCTTTGGATCGACAAGCCCCTGGATCGCCGTGGCAATCTGCTGACGATCGATCGACAACATAATCGCCTGACGAACTGCCACGTCTCCGGTCACTGCGGTTACAGGGCCAAATGTGAAGTGCTCGTGGGTTGGAGCCTGGGCGGTGTCAACGCGAACTTTCTTGTCGACACGGGCACGCTTCAAGGCATTGGAGTCGTTACCAATGTCCATGTAGTCAATCTCGCCGTTGATCAGCGCGTCAATTTGGGCAGCCTGTGGCAATACCTTGAACACGACCAAGTCGAGGTAAGGCTTGTCGCCCCACCACTTTGGATCGGCGGCAATGGTAATTGTCTGGACCGTCTTATTAATTCCGGCGAACTTAAATGGCCCGGCGGTAAGGCTCGGAGCGTTTTTCCACGATGTATTGAATGCCGTTGCTGATGCTGTCACAGCAGCTGGGAGCAAATTGCTGAACAACGGTTGCCAGTCCGGGTAGGTCTCGCTAAATGTCACAACGATCTGGTTGGGCTTAGAACCCTTCTTGATCGATGAGATTTTCTCGTAGCCGACCGAACTCGTGATGTTGTAACCCGTTGCTTTTCCATTTAGGGCTTTCCAATGACCCACGAAGTCAGCAAGGCCAATGACCCTACCGTTGCTCCACTTGGCCTTTGGATTGAGCGTGTAGGTGACGGTTTGCTTCCCGTTTACCCTGCTGGCAACGATGCTGCTGGCATAATTCTTATTAACCTGAATTTTTGTGAACTTGTCAAAGTAGGTGTAACTCGGCAACATCGGGCCCATCACCTGGCTGCAGTTGAGTAAGTTGCCCTCAATTGCGCTGGTGTTGAAGTTTGGGCACAGGTTGACTTGAACAAATCTGAAAACTCCGCCCTTTTTCATATTGCTGGCAGGTTGCTCGTTGATGTCACGATTTCCCTGGTCGCCAGCCGCGCTGGCTTGACTGGTGATGCCAATCGCCGCGACAAGCGCTACAGCCAGAGCTGCCACGCATACCTTGTTAATGATTTTTACTTTCACTTTTCCCCCCTCGTTTGATGTTTGGCTACAACGGAGTTCCATACAAGATCATGTCTTTGACAAGCCCCGTCTTGCTCCGACTTATTAGGTAGGTCAGACGCTAGCGGTCGCGACCCCTGTTGCCAAGTCACCCCCATATCGGGGTGCGGGCAACTGGACAAGCCAATTTCACGCTATTGTTCACAAGTCATGTCATTGGTCGAATAACAATTGGGATATAGGGGAGTTTCAAGGACATTCAGATGGCGGGCTTCATATTCAAGCGCTTTATTCATTTCGTCGTAATGGTCATCATTGCCACGTCGTGCGGTTATCTATTGGCTTCTGTGGCGCTCAACCCTCGTGGAAATTATGAAGCGGCTATCCCGCCAATACCCAAGACATCGATCGACGCGGTCTTAAATCGGGCCAATGTCAATGACGAAGTTCCGTTACTTGAACGATATGTAAAGTGGGCGGGAAATGTCATCCAGGGCGACTTCGGTGAAGATCTGGAGCAGAACAAGGTCAGTGACGAAATCAGTCGTCGAGTGTGGGTCAGTCTTCGACTGTTGCTGATTGGCAGTTTTTTGGGGGTATCTATTGGCATTATTTTCGGAGTCATCAGCGCGGTTCGCCAGTACAGGGTCTTCGATCGGGGAATTGGCTACCTATCGTACTTCCTGCTGGCGACGCCGGTTTTTTTGCTCGCAATTCTTCTCAAGTTCGGCGGAATTAAATTCAACGATGCGGTGGGTTCGACATTTTTCTTTACCCAGGGCGAGTACTCGGTTGGGTTCCAAGGTTCGACATGGGAATTGTTCCTCAACCGCCTTCAACACCTGATCCTGCCGACACTCTCGATAGCGCTCGGATCGATGGCGTTTTATTCGCGATACCAACGCAACTCGATGCTCGACGTGATGAGTAGTGACCACTTGCGCACGGCGCGAGCAAAGGGGCTAACAAAGCGACAGGCGTTGTTTCGCCATGGTCTTCGCGTTGCCATTGCGCCAATGGCAACCTTCTTCGCCTATGGATTTGGCTTGCTTGTTGTCGGAGCAGTTTTTACTGAGACCATTTATGGATGGTTTGGGATGGGGGAATGGCTTATCTCGTCGGTGAGAAAAAATGACATCAACTCGGTGAGTGCCTTCGTCGCGTTCACCGCAATATTTGTGATGTTTGCCGGATTTCTTGCCGATGTGGCGTTGGCGGCGTTGGATCCGCGAGTGAGGACAAGATGAGTATCACATCCCCGAGCGTGGTCGAGCAATTAGCGGTCGACCTAGCGCCGAGCGTCGATCGGATGTCTCGTGGTCGCCTCATTCGGCGACGATTCATGCGCAATAAATTGGCCTTGTTTGGTTTGCTTGTTATCGTATTTATGTTTGCCTTGGCGTTCGGTGGGCCATACCTGACCAAATGGAATTATCACGAGAGCGATTTCTCAAACCTGTTGACTGCTCCGTCGCGCGTGCACTGGTTTGGCACCACCCAAATTGGCATCGATGTCTTCGCCCAAACCATGCGCGGCTTGCAAAAGTCTTTGATTATCGGGTTACTAGTGGCGGTGTTTTCCACAGGGCTTTCGGCCGGAGTCGGTTCTTTCGCCGGTTACCTTTTGGGTCGAACCGATCGTGTGTTGATGTGGATAGTGGATCTCATGCTCGTGTTGCCGGGACTATTGATATTGGTGATTGGGTCGAGATATTACCAAGGCAAGACATGGCTGTTGATCGTTGTCGGACTTACCATCTTCGATTGGATGATTCTCGCTCGCGTCATTCGTGGCTTGGCAATGAGTCTTCGCGAACGCGACTTTGTTCGTGCCGCCCGTTTCATGGGCGTTCCCACCCGCCGGATCGTCACGCGACACCTGTTGCCAAACATGGCCTCGATTTTGATCATTGCCGGAACGCTCAATGTCGGTGGCGCGATTCTTGCCGAAACCGGATTGTCGTATCTCGGGTTTGGTGTTCAAGCCCCCGATGTATCGCTCGGTACTTTGATCGCCGAGGGCACGGGTGCAGCGCTCACATACCCATGGCTGTTCATGTTTGCCGGAGGAATTCTGGTATTGACGGTCCTGTCGGTGAGCTTCATCGGTGACGGACTACGAGATGCCTTCGACCCGGGTTCGGCCAAGAGTAAGAAACTATGAGGTCCGGCAACTCACTTATCGAGATCCGAAATCTCTCGGTTACCTTCCCCAGCGAGACCGGCATAGTCCGCGCGGTACGCGATGTTTCATTAGACATTCGAGCCGGGGAAGTGCTAGGCGTTGTTGGCGAATCCGGTTCCGGTAAAACCGTCATGTCGTTGTCGACAATTGGCCTGTTGCCCGACAGCGCAACCGTGACTGGCTCGATCATGTATAACGGGGTCAATCTCCTAGAGCTTGACGACTATCAAATGTCCAAGTATCGGGGACACGAAATTGCAATGATTTTCCAGGACCCACTATCGGCGCTGAATCCAGTGCAAACGATCGGTCACCAAGTCGCCGAAGCCATCCTGATTCATAAAGATGTCTCCACGGCCACGGCAAATAAACGGGCAATCGAACTACTTGATATCGTCGGGATTCCTCAGCCAGATCAACGCGTGATGTCGTATCCGCATGAATTCAGCGGCGGAATGCGTCAGCGGGTAATCATCGCCCTCGCCATCGCCAATGAGCCAAAGGTTCTACTGGCCGACGAACCAACGACGGCTCTCGATGTCACCGTGCAGGCACAGATACTCGAAGTTTTGCAGCGTGCCCGCGATATCACGGGGGCGGCAATCGTCTTGGTCACACACGATCTCGGTGTTGTGGCAGGTCTTGCCGACCGGATTGCGATCATGTACGCCGGAAAAATTGTCGAGGTTGGAGATGTAAACGAAGTGTACGAAAAACCGGCGATGCCGTACACGATTGGGCTCCTGCGTTCAATTCCGCGAATCGATGCCGAATCGGGCGCGCGACTTGCCTCCATCTCTGGGGCGCCACCGTCGCCTGTCGCCCTGCCGCCTGGCTGTGCATTTTCACCGCGCTGTCCGGCCGCGGCGGAGGTGTGTTCATCGTCCGTGCCTGAATTGCTTGAGATTTCACCAGGGCGCTCGACCGCGTGTCTTCGGCAATCGGAGATTCCAGGACTGCAAGCATCGGGCAATCTCTTCCAAGAAGGCCCGGCACATATTTCTGCCCGCGATTCGAGTACGTCGTCGGTGCTAGAGGTGAGCGGGCTGAGCAAGACCTTTCCGCTGATGAAGGGCTCGGTACTGCGTCGTCGCGTCGGTTCGATCTATGCAGTTGATGGAGTCGACCTCGAGTTACGACAGGGCCGCAGTCTCGCACTTGTCGGCGAATCCGGTTGCGGTAAAACCACGACCCTGCTCGAGATCCTGTACATGGTGGCTCCCGAAGAAGGAAAGATCACGATATTTGGTCGCGACGTTGCGTCATTGTCAAAGAAGGATCGGCTTGCCTTGCGCAAGGACGTACAGATCGTGTTCCAGGATCCGTTTGCTTCACTCGATCCGCGCCTTCCAGTTGGTGATGCGATCGCCGAACCACTGCAGACATTTGGAGTTGGCCGCGAAGACCAAAATCGGCGAGTCAGCGAACTTCTCGAATTGGTTGGGCTCAATCCCGATCACGCCAGTCGATATCCATCGGAATTCTCGGGCGGGCAACGTCAGCGAATTGCAATTGCCCGAGCACTGGCCCTAAATCCGAAAGTTATTGTCCTCGACGAACCGGTTTCGGCTCTCGATGTGAGTGTTCGTGCCGGCGTGCTCAACTTGCTCGCCGAATTGCAGGAAAAGTTGGGGCTCTCTTATCTGTTTGTGTCCCACGACCTTGCCGTCGTGCAACACATCGTCGATGACATTGCCGTGATGTATCTAGGGTCGATCGTCGAATCCGGACCGGTGCGCGATGTGTTCGCCAATCCACAGCACCCCTATACCCAAGCATTGCTATCGGCGATTCCGATTCCCGATCCAAAAGTCGAGCGAGGACGAACGCGAATTGTGTTGCAAGGCGAATTGCCGAGCCCTGCTAATCCACCATCGGGTTGTCGGTACCACACCAGATGTCAGCTTCGCCCAACTCTGTCGGCCGAAGTTTCAGCGCGTTGTGTGAGCGAACGGCCGTTGTTAACCGTAGGTGGAGCAGGAGCCGTGGCCTGTCACGCCCCACTTAAGTGAGTTGGATAACTTAAGTGGAGCCAGGATGGCAAGAACTCAACGGCGCGCTCTACCGAAAGTTTGAATTCGCCGATTTTGCCGAGGCGTTTGCATTCATTACAAAGGTTGCTGCGGTAGCGGAGAGCCTTGACCATCATCCCGACTGGTCGCAGTCATGGAACGTGGTGGAAATCACGTTGAGCTCGCACGACGCGGGGCGAATAGTTACCGCTCGTGATCACGCTCTGGCGGCGGAGATCAATCGCGTTCATGATGCATTCCGCGATGGCTGAGGGTTCCGATATTCATCCAAATGTCGTGCGAGTTATTACCGCTGCCAAAGAAGCTGGACTCGACATCACCCCGCGGCGCTTTCCCGACGGTACTAAGACTGCGGCCGATGCCGCGGCCGCAATTGGTGTTTCCGTTGGTCAGATCGTCAAGAGTTTGGTATTTGCCGTCGACGGCGAAGTTGTCATGGCGTTTGTGAGTGGAGCGAATCTATTGGACGAGAAGAAATTGGCAACAGCGGCAGGAGGTGCGGTGTGTTCGCGCGTGAATGCCGATGCCGTGCGCGACGCGACCGGTTTTGCCATCGGTGGGGTGCCTCCATTTGGCCATAACACGAAATTGCGTGTGTTTATCGATTCGGATTTGTTGCAATACGACGAAGTCTGGGCGGCCGCTGGAACATGGAATGACAACTTTGCCATCTCCCCAGTCGAACTCATGCGCGTTAGTGCCGGAACGGACACTGACCTGAAGCGCGTCTAAGCGCTCTGCTTCCAATCTTTCTCCAAACTCCCCGACCTACCTTCATCCAAAGAACTCTCTGAGGTGCAAGACATTGGAGAAGGGTCATGTTGTTTGTTGGGAAAGACAAATGAAAGGTCGACTGCTTATTCACGTCACCTCCGGCGTCGAGAACCCGACTCGTGCCGCGCTTGGTTTACTCGTCGCTCGGTCGGCGCTTGAAGCCGATTACTCGGTTGACGTGTTCGTCGCCGGTGACGGAGTCTCACTGATTCGTCCGGAGACTGCAGAAAAGATGCACGGCGTCGGTACCGGATCGGTCGCGGAACATCTTCGGGCACTGAAAGAAGGTGGAGCGCGGCTGTATGCCTCGGGAATGTCGTGCGCGGCTCGAGGGCTCGGTCCCGAGCAGTTGAAGGACCTTGGATTCACTCCGTCACCGCCGGCCGTCGTCGTGGATTTGGCGTTTGAGGCCGATCGCACGCTGACCTACTAAATCAACCCAACCACTCACACAATGGAGAGAAGTATGGACACCAAGATCAGGAGACATGACGGAATTGTCGGCGTGTTGTATCTAGTGAGCGTCGTCCTAGGAGCGACGTTCAGCATTCAATGGTTATTTCTGGCCGGAGCAGTAGCAGTACTGCAGATTGTCAGTCCGTTCACCCGGTTCTGCCCGGTGTATTTCGTTTTGAACAAGGCAATGCCCGAGACGGAACCTGTTCAAGACGGCCGCAGACGATAGGTTGCAGAAAACCTCAGCCGGTCTGTCGAATCAGATCAGCGAGCGAAAGAGTTTCCGAAGAGGGCTTGACGTTCAACTCATCGGCAAGCAATTGTTCACATCGCGCAAACGCACGCAATGATGCACCTCTGTCGTTCCTGTTCCATTCGGCCTCCATCAATAATCGATGGTTGACTTCTCGGAATGGGTCGATCTTGATGGCTGACTCTGCAATAACGGCCGCCAACTCGAGGTTGCCACTATCGATCCACGCTCGTGCAAGGAGCCCCAAACAGCGCAACAGTGCTTCCTGTTGCTCTTGACGGCGTGCGAGGATCCAATCACTGAACACTCCTTCAAGTAATGGACGACGCAGGATCGCACTGGCAACTGTTGCATCGGTAATCGCACGAGCCGGATCTTTGCTGCGATACGCCCCCTCGGCTCGATCAAGGCGAGTGTAAGCATCTTCCACGTCAACCCAAGAACCTCCGGGCAGTGCTATCGCATACGCTCCGTTACTGGCCCTCACCATCTCGCGGCCGTCAAGACCGATGCGCAACAACAATGACCGAATCTTGCTCATGACTGCCGCCAGCGCCGAGTTCCATTCCTTTGGCGGGCTCTCGGGCCAGAGCAGATTGGCGAGTACATCGTGGGAGAGTGGGTGTCTCTCAAGGATGAGCGCAACAAATGCCAGACGACCCTGAGTGCCCGGAAAGTCGGAATCCACAGCAACCCCGTTCGGGCCTTCGACTTGCAGTCCACCGGTGAGGTGAATACGCGCCACACTTTCGCCGATCATTCTCCGACCTCTCAGTTCTGCCCCCAACGAAGTAAACAATAACAATGGACGGTCACCTTATCGAATGCCCATGCGGAGTTGTATTGCGTGATGTCGAAGAAGTTCAAGTCATTGTGAAAGCTCAAGATCATGCCTTGGATGTTCACAACTTGACACTTTCAGATGCAGAAGCGAGAGCAATGGTAAGACCATCCATGAACAAGACTGTGGAATGAAACGCAATCGCTCCGTGCTCGACGCAGCCTGTTGCCGGATTGTCGCCCTTCACTTCGATTGACCTGGCAACTACAGTACGGGCATTCACTAATCCGGACTTGTTGCAGTACGACGACGTGTGGGCGGCTGTCGGAACATGGAATGACAACTTTGCGATTACACCACCTGAACTCGTTCGCGTAAGTGTCGGAACGGTCAACGATCTAAAGCGCTAAGTAACTGCAGGCATGGGTGCTAGCATGCAAGCATGAGCCAAGTTTCCTGGAGGGCGGACAACAAGTTGGTGGCGCGCGTAAAGCGAGTTGCCAGTACGCATCGAATGTCGATGAACGAATACCTTACGCATGTTCTCGATGTCGCGACAGACCCAAGCCGAGCATCAAGTGCCGAACAGGAGCTGCGTGAACGACTCATGGGCGCCGGTCTTCTCGTGACTCCCAATCCATTAGGTCGCAATCGACCTTCTCGCGCAGAAGTTAATGCGGCGGGTGAACGTGCTAAGCACGGCACGCCGTTGTCGGATTTAGTCAGTGAAGGTCGATGACTGTCTTTGTCGATAGCTCTGCGTTAGTCAAACTATATGTTCCAGAGTTTCAGCACGATTTCGTTAGATCAATTGACGAGCCAATTTTTATCTCAACGATTTCTCAAGTGGAAGTTCCAGCCGCAATGTGGCGAAAGTACCGAATAGGAGAGATCCAGGCAGTTGACGCTGTGTTGTTGTGTGATGACTTTGCGGCGGATGTAGATGGCGATGGTGCATCTGGGCCACGATTCTCAGTTATTGCACTTGTTGATGAAATTGTGAGTACGGCCGCACGACTTGTCGCGATTCATGCGATTCGCACATACGACGCAGTTCAATTGGCGACGGCGCTTGTCGTACGGAAAATCGCTATCGATGCAATTGGATTTGTCACATTTGACCGCAATTTGCATACCGCGGCGGCCAGTGAAGGATTTACTTCTTTGCCGCATGAGATCGGTCAAAAATAAAATGTACGCGTAGTTAGAGATGAGTAGCCTCTCGAAATGATTCGTCTCCGTACGGCGACGGTGGACGACGCTCCGATGTTGAGGAAATGGTCCGACGATGTCAAGCTCTGGACTTCAAGCGAAGACGATGGTTCGTTCGACTGGGACTCAGAAATACCACGTCTCGTTGATTGGCGGGAGTTATTGGTTGCCGAGCACGATGGTCGGCCAATCGGATTTATCCAGATCACCGACGCAGCCGTCGAAGAATCTCACTATTGGGGCGAAGTCGAAATAGGTGCAATGGCAATCGACATCTGGATCGGATCCTCCGCGGATAGGAACCGTGGATTTGGAACTGAGATGATGAAACTGGCGGCCGCTCGTTGCTTTGCCAGACCGGGAGCAACGGTTATTTTGATCGATCCACTGGAGTCAAATGTTCGAGCTTGCCGATTCTACGAACGCCTCGGGTACCAATTTGTGGGGACGCGAGTTTTCAGAAGCGACACCTGTCGCGTATATCGCTTGGCTCGCCCCAAATTGGACGCGCGTCGCTAAATGATTTAGACGCCGACATCAATTGGGCTTTCGGGCAAACCTTCTTCGGCGAGCTTCTTTAGATACGTACTCAATGCCCGTGGAACGAAAACAGTGTCCGAATCGCTCATGATCTCGTCGAACGACCACCACCGAACTTCATAAAGCAATTCGGATCGGAGCTCGGCCGGTGTCATCGCAGGTGATGGGTTGAATCGTTGCGGTACCGCAACATGGAATATCGACTCGCGTTGGCCGTCCCATGTGCCATCAAACGGCGGAACCA
>CAYGOJ010000012.1:0-24391 GCA_964351545.1 uncultured Acidimicrobium sp. | reverse complement strand
TACGTTCGCAATGTACAGGCCAGGGGTTCAATTCCCCTCAGCTCCACGCAACGGGACTTAAGCCGACGCACAAATGGACGAAAATGGGGATGCAATGTCAATGACATGGGATCAAGCAATCGCTGCCGTTACCGGACCGGGGCAGGTCTTTGAACTGGTGACAGCCGAAGTATCCGGCATCGAGGTTCAGGTCTACAAGAATGCGCCGACACATCTTGGACAGGTTTTTGCCGGGGCCCGAGCCCACGGCGAAAAGACGTTTCTGGTGTACGAAGACGAGCGCTGGTCGTTCATTACGGCGATGGACAAAGTTGATGCCTTGGCCGATTTGCTGGTCAACACATATGGAATTAAAAAGGGTGACCGAGTAGCGATCGCTATGCGTAACTACCCCGAATGGGCGGTGTCGTTTGCCGCAATCATCTCCGTAGGCGCGATTTCAGTATCGATGAACTCGTGGTGGACCGCCGATGAAACGGATTTTGCCCTCGAAGATTCGGGTTCTCGGGTGTTGATCTGTGACCAACAGAGATTCGATGTGGCGCAAGAAAGTTGTCTGAAGTACGGGGTGAAGGCACTCGTCGTGCGGGCGACACAGCCATTACCGGACGGTGTCGACAGATGGGAAGACGTGGTGATCCCCGGAAAGGCACACCCTGGAGCGGAGATCTCGCCGGACGACGATGCCACAATTTTGTATACCTCGGGGACTACGGGTCGGCCAAAGGGCGCCGTATCGACCCACAGGGCGATTATCAGCGCGATTATGGCCTTTTCCTCACGCAATGCGATTCTCACGGCCTATGGCAATCCGCCGCCAGGTTCGGGCGATTTACCGACCTCCTTCATTCTCATTGTTCCGCTATTTCATGTCACTGGCTGCGTTCCGGTCATGCTCAGCTGCTTCATCGCCGGGTTGAAGCTTGTGATTATGTACAAGTGGGATGTGGACAAGGCCCTTGAGATGATCGAGCGGGAGCAAATTACCAACTTTGTTGGAGTTCCGACCCAAAGTTGGGATCTGGTCAATTCGCCTTCATTTGAAAAATTCGATACGTCCAGTTTGCGGGCCGTAGGCGGCGGAGGCGCTCCGGCGCCAACGACACTCGTCACCAAGGTGGCCAACAGCGTTAAACAGGGGAACCCGCAGCTTGGCTATGGCATGACCGAGACGAACGCCTTTGGTCCAGGCATTAGCGGCAAGGAGTACCTGGCCCATCCAACGAGCACGGGCAGGGCGGTGTTGCCGATGCGAGTGGAAGTGCGCGATGAGCAACTGGTTCCGGTTCCGAACGGAATCGCTGGAGAAATTTGGTTCTTTGGTCCGATGTTGATTCGAGGTTATTGGAACAGACCGGATGCAACCGCAGAAGTGATAGTCAATGGATGGCTGCGTTCGGGTGATATTGGTCGAATCGATGAAGACGGTTTTGTCTATGTCGAGGACCGGGTCAAGGACATGATTTTGCGGGCCGGCGAAAACGTTTACGGGGCCGAAGTTGAGAGCGCAATTTATGAACATCCGGGAGTGCACGAAGTCGCCGTATTTGGTGTTCCCGATGAGCGCCTTGGCGAAGAAGTGGCCGTTGCCGTCTTGCCCAACGAAGGGTTCTCGCTAACGGCAGACGAGTTGTGGTCATTTCTCGACGGCAAGATCGCAAAGTTCAAGATCCCGAACCATGTGGCAATAGTTTCCCAACCACTGCCACGTAACGCGGCCGGCAAATTCGTTAAACGTGAACTTCAAAACCAAGCGGCAAACGGCACCCTAAAAATGGCGGTGCGTTAGCAAATTCCTTAGGCGGGCATTTCCTCCGGCGGTCGGATGTGGCGAAACTGCCAAAGCAGAATCAGATCGTAAGCAATTTTGAGGATCGCGCAGATGAGCAGTGGCCAACCAAATGTTGATTGGTCCAGCATCCAACCAGCCGCAATCGGAGGAAGGGCCGAAGCAAGACTGCGGGGAACGTTGGTGATGCTTGCCGCCGCCGGACGCTCGGGTGGAGTCACGACAGCCATCACATAACTGATCCGTACGGGCACATCCATTTGAGAAAGCAGTCCGCGGAGAATGAAACATGCCATCGCCAGCCAGACGTTGGGCATAAATACCACGGCAATCAGCAAGATGCTGGCCGGAATGTGGGTGAATACCATCGTCCGAACTAGTCCAATTCGCCTCGCGATGCGCACGGCAATCAACGAGGAAAACGCGGAAAGCACGCCGGCAGCAAAGAAGACAAATCCAAGGTCGGTTGTCGACAGGTTGAACTTATGAAATACCCATAAGGCAAAAATTGAAGGTACGGCAAAGCCACCGCCGAAAGAGTCAAGACTAAATAACGCAGCGAGTTTGTAAATCGTCTTCCGTGAAGGTCCGAGCGCCGACCCACTTGAGTTTGTTCCGGTCTCGATTGCGGGAGAGAGCTGTCGGTATAGCAACAACATCGCAATGCCGGCAAGCGCATACAACCAAAATGTTGTGCGAATACTCCCGACTGTGCCAAGCCCAAGGCGATCACCAAACCAAATCGGGAGACCGGTGGAAATCGCCCCGATCGAACCAATGAGTGCGCCGATGAGGTTATATGCGGCAAATAAACTCGTTCGCTGCTGGTCGCCGACGGTTGCGGGTAGCACTGCCTGTTCGGTCGGGAGAAAAACGCTGACATCGCCACCCGATGGATTCATCGTGCCAATCGCGGCAATGATCACAAGTGCCACGAAGGCAGTTGTGAAGCTGAAGGCGATACCGGTGGCGATCATCAATATCGAGACAATTTGCAACAGCCTGCGGCGCAGAATTCCGTGCCCACTGACCCCAACCACGATGGTTAGCACAGCCGATCCAAGGAGGGATGCGGTGACTACCGCTCCAATTTGCAGACCGCTCAACCCCAGCAAAACGAGGTACCCCGGCAACATGACATACACGAGTCCGTCAACGAAGGCGCGAATTCCCCGCGTCATGAGAAGAACTTTGGCGTCGGCGCTCGCCTCGGCAGGAAGGAGGGCACTGCGTCGCTGCACGAAGGCAGTTTAGTTCGCCGGCGATGTTCGATTGACGCTGGCAACTAGAGTCTTGCCACGTGCCCTCAATCAATTTGACGACTGAACCAGGGATTCGATTTGATGCCGTGACAATCGGTAATGCATTGGTCGATGTTCTTGCGTCAGTCGACGAAAAGTTCCTTGTCGACGAGCAACTAATTAAAGGTTCGATGATGCTTGTCGATGCGGTCAGGTCGCAGCATCTCTACTCCCGTGTCACTCGGGTAACGGAGTCGAGTGGCGGATCGGTAGCAAACACCGCTTACGGCTTGGCGAGTCTGGGTGGTCGGGCCGGATTCATTGGCAAAATCGCCGATGACAAACTTGGCGCCACATTCATTCGGGACATGAACACGATTGGGGTCGGATTCTTCCCCGGAGAAACGAGTACTACCGAGCCAACTGGGCGTTGCATCATCGTCGTCACACCAGATGGTCAGCGGACGATGAGCACATTTCTTGGGGCAGCAGCGCTGCTGGAGTCTTCCGATATCTCTCACGAAGCAGTTGTCGCCGCGGCCGTACTATTTCTAGAGGGTTACTTGTTCGATCGTGACGAAGCCAAGCGGGCCTTTCGCACCGCCGCGTCCTATGCCCACGCCGCCGGTCGCAAGGTTTCGCTCACTCTCTCCGACTCGTTTTGTGTCGATCGCCATCGCGACGACTTTCTGGGCCTAATCAGTGATGAAATCGATATTTTGTTCAGCAACGAACTTGAGTTGCTGTCGTTGTATCAAACCGACTCGTTCGACGCCGCCCTTAAGTTTTTGCGCCGGGATTGTGAGTTTGCTGCCGTCACTCGGGAAAAGAGAGGCTCGATTGTCATCGATGGACACGATCTCGTGCACATCCCGGCCGAACCGGTGAAGCAGGTAGTGGATGCCACAGGTGCCGGCGACATGTATGCGGCGGGATTTCTGTATGGATTCACACGCGGTATGTCAATAGAGGAATGTGGACGCATCGCCTCGATCGCCGCCTCGGAAGTAATTGCCCATGTTGGACCGCGTCCGAGTGTCTCTTTGGCGAAACTCATTTCGCCAAATCCGAAGTAGCGGCATGGTCCCACAGTCAATACGCTTCAGCGCATGAACGTTCTCGGATCTACCGTTCGCCATCCGATCGATCATGTCGAGGTGTTTTCGGCGCCCGCTCATGTCACCTCGGTGAGATTCACTAGCGATGAAGTTGCCTCAATTTGTCCTGTCACTTCGCAACCCGATCTTGCCAAGGTGGTCATCGAGTACGGACCAGATCAATTCTGCATTGAATCTAAATCACTGAAGTTATATCTGTGGCGCTTTCGGGACATGGCCATGTTCGCCGAAGCACTTGCCGCTGAGATTGCCAGCGAGATAATGACTACGGCGACGCCGCACTGGGTAAAGGTCGAACTCACTCAACGGCCGCGGGGCGGAATTGAAGTGCATGCCGTAGCGGAACGGAATCGTTAACCGCTTTTACAGTCCAGGATTTAGTGACCAGACTCATCTTCGGCGGGCAGGTAGCCAAGATGCAGGTCGCCAAGTTTGACCAGCGTCGATGCCACCCAACCACCGAGTGCGCCGAAATGCTCGTCGAGTAACTTGCTCGTGCCGTCGGCAAGAGTCTCCTCGGCCAATTCGTACGCACCTTCGTAGGTGATCTCGAGGGCGAAGTCGATTGGGTACGGACTGTCGCTGGAGTGACAGATTTCAATGGTGATGTTTTCGCGCTCGAGACGATCGCTGCCAATCTTTGGACTATTAGCGACAGCAATGTCATCGACAATTGACGGATCAGGCTGACCCTCTAACCGCTGAACCCGAAAGACAACTTCGATTTCGATTGCGGGATGTTCGGAAAAAACTTCCTCGACGTACCACTTGCGATATGTTGCTTGACTCCAGCTCGGCCAGTTGAACGTCACATGGGCCACGACGCGTGGAGGACGCCCTTCGCCTGGGAGACCATAACTAGTTTCCCAAACTAAGTCACCAAGCAAGACGTCTGACTGAAAATGTTCCTCAAATGCCTGTCGCTCGAGAAACGCGCTGGTAAATGCATCTCGCAGAGCGCTAATCGCGTCGGTAAACACATGGTCGAGCATCGCTGGTCACTTTACTCGGCGGTTGACTTCGCTGCTTGGGTGTGTGCGAGAATTGCTGTATGAGCCTGGTGCTTCTCAATATTCGACAAGGTGTGGCAACTCTAACCTTGAATAATCCGAACGAACGAAATGTCTTGTCGTCGCAGATGGTGAGTGACATCATCGACACAATGGACACGATTGAGGCAAACGAAAGAGTCAGTGCCTTTGTCGTGACGGGTGCCGGATCGGCCTTTTGTGCCGGGGCAAAACTCGACGACCTCGAGAGCGCCTCTGCGACTTCTCTCGGCGAAATCTACGTAGGGTTTTTGCGAATTGCCCGTAGTCCGCTGCCAAGCATTGCCGCCGTGAATGGGGCCGCGGTTGGGGCCGGCATGAACCTGGCTCTTGGCTGCGATGTGCGAATCGCCGCCCGACGGGCACGGTTCGATTCTCGCTTCCTGCATATTGGAATCCATCCCGGGGGAGGTCACACGTGGATGATGCGGCGAATTGTTGGCCCACAGTCCACAATGGCGACGGTGGTATTCGGAGAGGTAATCGACGGCGCCGAAGCCGAACGCATCGGGCTGGCTTGGAAGTGTGTTGACGACGACAAACTTGTCGAGACTGCCCATGACATGGCTGCCCGGGCGGCGACGGTACCGCGCGGACTGCTTACCGCCACCAAGCGCACTATTGCCGATATGGCCGATCTCTCCACCCATGGCGAGGCTGTGGATCGGGAACTGACCCCACAGTTGTGGAGCCTTGACCAGCCATGGTTTCCCGAGCGAATTGCCGAGCTAAGGGCCCAAATTCGCAAAAACTAGCGTCATAATCTTCGGCGGGTGTAGGTTGGCAATAAGGGGAGCTAGCACATACAGATTCGTTACCTGTTTAACAGGACGGAGGCAGAGATGAGCAAGCGTCATCAACATCGCCAACTGGTGTTGCCACCCAAGATTGAAGTTCGGGCTCATGCCCACAGCGAGCGTCATCGAGTGAATGCAAAACTACACGAAGTGACAAATCTCGTCAGCCATGGAGTCGAACCCGATGATGTCATCGAACCGGGTCCAAATTGGAAACCAATTCGACATCACGACTCCGAGGTGGGTCGTGCGTTGAGTCATCGACCAATGTTTCGACACTGGAAAACCAAGGCGTGGAAACGCCGCAAGGTGGCACGAAAGCTACGTGCTCAGGCGTTCATTACCCCGCGAGAAATCGCTTAGCAACTCACTTCAGTTGTCACAGCCAAGTTTTGGCGAGTTGTTCGGCGCGGTTCTCCCATTCTTCGACCGTGAATCCATAACGTATGTGGTCCTCCCATACGCCGTTGATTTCAAGGTACCGCTGGGCCATTCCCTCTTCCCGAAACTCAAGTTTTTCCATTACCCGGCGACTATTTATGTTTCGCGGGATGATGCACACTTCGATTCGGTGAAGTCTAAGTTCATCAAAAGCAAAGCGGGATAACAGCACAACCGCTTCGGCTATGTAGCCGTTTCCCGCACGCGCCTCATCTATCCAGTATCCGATCGTGCAACACTGCATCGCACCACGAATCACATTGTTCAAGTTGACTTCGCCGGCGAAGACGCCATCGACAAACACACCAAATGAGAAGTTGTTTCCAGTCGTGCGCTCTCGATCCCTGGCCGCACATCGGTTGGAAAACGCCTCGCGATTCTTGGAGGGATCGGCCGTATTTTGTGGAACCTGTGGCTCCCAGGGCTGTAACCACGAATTGTTTCGCTTCCGGACTTCGCTCCATGCTTCAAAATCCTGCGATGCAAGCGGGCGAAGCATCACCCGTTTTCCGTACAGGCGCAGCGATGTTCCCGACACTCCGGCCGGGTGCATGATGCGTCGAGTAGCGCGGGTCATCGCAATGTCTCGGAGCGAAGTTCGGCGACGATGCCATCAAGGATATTGCGGGTCGACACCGTAATCGAATTGAGTTGGAGTTTGCGCATGACAGCCACTAGAACGCAGCATCCGCCGACGATGATGTCGGCGCGCTGTGCTGGCAAGCCCGGATTGTGCAGCCGATCGGCCAACGACTCGGTGGCAAGTGTGCGAAATACATCCTCGACCGCGCGTCGGGTAAGGGCCATTCCGTGCAGTTGGGCATCATCAAACGAATGCAATCCAAGTTCAACGGCGGCCACCGTGACGATAGTTCCGGCCACACCAATAATGCGTGTTGCATCCTGAATGTTTGGCCGTTCACGAAGAATGTCTTCAACAAAGTCGGTGGCGAGTCCGATGGCATTGGTGAGTTCTTCCGGGCGCGGTGGGTCGTGGTGTAGTTCCTTTTCTGTGATCACCACTGCACCAATGGGAATGCTCGCCACATGTTCGAGCAAAGTTTTTCCGATCATGACTTCGGTTGAACCGCCGCCGATGTCAATGACGAGAGTGGTCTGCTCGGTGTGGTCAAATCCATCAAGTGCGCCCCGAAAAGTGAGTCGTCCTTCGTCGAGTCCCGTCAGCAATTCTGGAGTCACGCCAATCAATGCACGCACGGCCGCCAGAAAGTCCGGCGCATTCGTCGCTTGTCGACAAGCCGCCGTTGCCACAACGCGTACCGCGTCGACGCCGTGGTGGCCAATGAGTGATTGGTATTCACTTAGTTGCAGCAATGTACGCGCCATTGCCTCGTCGCCGAGCCGATTGGTATCGGCCACTCCCTCTCCAAGGCGAGTGACATTAGTGTGGCGGGCTAACTCGAGGCCATCGCCATCGACAATCAGAAGATTGGTGGAGTTGGTGCCGATGTCGATCGCCGCCATTGTCTTCGCGGAGACTGTGGTTAGCAATTCGGTGGGGGGCGAGACTTGGTAGTTAGCCATGTCGGCACCAAGCTTTTCAGCCACCCACTTTCCGACCGGATCATCGCCGCCTGCAAGCCACCAGGCATAGTGGGCATGAAGGCATTTGACCCCGAGGCGAGTGCCTCCTACGCCCCCGCTGGGTCGCGGACCGATGTGCGACGAAGATATCTGTGCATCGCGTTCTTTGGCATATCGCAAATGGGCTTGGGCAATGAGTTCGGTGTCTATCTCGGACTCCGCCCTGTCCACGCCGCCGGCGGCTTCAAGTCGGCCAACTTCAAGTGATTCGACGGCGCCGACGAGCCAATATCTGGTCGGCATCGGGGTTCCGTCATCGAGAAACGGGGCATTCCGAACGACCACCGGATCGCCCAACCTCGTGCGCACGGCGATCTCGTATTTGCCTTGGGGCGACCGACCTAGAAGTTGGGTGATTCGCTCCCGATCTGCTGGCGATGGCGGACTAGAAGATGACACTGAGCACAATGACGAGAGCGACGATCGCAACGACTACGGGCATTGCTCGCTTAACGATTGGCGCCCCGGCGGTTTGTAGCAAATTAATCGGTGCCACTTCTGTTACCGATTCCGATACGCCAGAGCTAATGAGTTGATTGAGGTTGTCCGAAAATTGGGCCAGCAATTTGTCGCTCACATCGGCCAAGGCACCTCGCCCAAATTGGGCAACTTTTCCAGAGATCGTGAGATCTGTGTTTACTGCACACTTGGTGGTGTCAGCACTCAGTGATGTGAGTTGGGCGGTTATCAACGCCGCGGCATTTCCCTTTCCCGTTGCGTCGCGTCCCTCGGCCTTGAGAGTGGCGGTGAAGGCCTCATCGTCGCGCGACATAAAACTTGCCTGCCCTTTGAACTGAGCCTGGATTGGTCCAACCTTGACTTTCACGTGACCGCGATAAATGTCTCCCTCGACATCCGTCAGTTCGGCACCCGGAAGGCACGGTGCAATTCGTGCCAGATCGGTAAGGATGACCCATGCGTCGGCGATGGGAACATGGACGGTGAATTCGTGTTTAAGTTCCATCAGTGGTTTTCTCCAAGTTCGATGTCCATGCGGTTCAGGTCTTCGAGTGTGTCGATGTCGCGGGACGAACCTTCACAGGGTACTTCTTCAACAAGATTGCTATACATCGGAAAAACCGAGCGCGCCCCTTCGTCGCCCAATGTTGGCAGAGTCGACCACATTTCGGCATGCAATCGAACGGGGTTACCCCTTTTGCCTTGGTATGTGGCAACTGCAATTGGCGATCGTGAATCGGCAACGGCCCGCCACGCCGATGCCCGCACAAACGGCTGGTCTCCAAGGCCGACGACGACCGCTTCGGCACCCTGTTCTCTGGCCGATGCGATCCCAACCTGCAACGAGCTGGCCATACCGGTTTGCCATGCCGGATTGGTCACAACGCTCACGGCCAAGTCAGCGGTCGGAAGCTCAACCGCACCAACAACGACGATTACCGATCCGATGTTCGCTTCGACGGCGGCCTGTAGGGCCCACAGATACAGTGCCTGGCCCCCCAAAACCGCATGAAGTTTGTGACCGCCCGCCTCAAATCTCGACCCGGAACCGGCGGCCAAAATGAGCGCAATAGTTTTTGGCGACGAGGGTTTCACCTCCTCAGCCTGCCCCAAACGACCCGGTTCGACATCATGACTCGCTCGTTGCGGATGAATCTCCATATTGGGTATGGAAATCATGGATGACACAAATGTTACAGTTGTGTTGCATAAACTGACATGTAATTGACATATGTCGCTCAATCGCCCCCCGATTGAGCCCAGTCAATTTCCCTCCAACCATGCCCAGTCCTTTGCGTACCTCATTCCCCACAGCGTGGCTGACCCGACCCTTGGCATTCATAGGCGCCCTAGTGCTTGTCGTCGGTGGCCCTAGTCCAGCCCTTGCCGGTTCGGTCCTGGCCAGCCCGGCCCAGACTGTGCCGGCCAAGCGGATTCCCGAGGCCACGGAACGCGCTATCTCGGCGGCAGCGATCCAAGCACTTGCGATGCTCAATCAATTTGTGATCAATGGAAATCAAGATTCGCTCGATCTCTATCGTGTCTATGCCAATCGATTGGCAATTCCGATTGCGGGTGCACTTGGGCTTGATGTCAATGAGCTGCAACTTTCCTGGGCACAAGCCGACATTCGACACCAACGGGCGCTGATTGCCGGCTTAACCCAACTTGGAGTTCCGTATCGATTCAATAGTTCGGTCGCATTCAAGAGTTTTGACTGTTCTGGGCTGACGTTTTATGCCTGGGGTGTCGCCGGTGTCGATGTGGCTCGCAGTTCTGGCGCCCAGTACTACCGCGCAAAGCGGATTAAAGAAGTAGAGGCACAACCCGGCGACCTCGTCTGGCGACCCGGTCATGTGGCGATGTACCTGGGAGTGCCGGGCGCAGTTTTGCAAGCACCAGATCGGGGCCGCAATGTCGAAATCCAGCTAATGAATGAACGAATTTCGAGTTGGGTTCGCTACGCAGATCCAATTGAGTGAATCGGCCCTTGAGAGTTTCGTAACGAAGGCGCCTTGTGACCGGTTCGCTGGGCAATAATCTCCGCGCAGATCGAAATGGCCGTCTCCTCGGGCGTTCGGGCACCTATATCTAAACCAATTGGTGACATCAGACGCCCGAGTTGTGCTTCGTCAACCACTCCGACCTCGGCGAGTCGCTCGAGGCGTTTGGAATTTGTTTTCCGACTTCCCATGACGCCGATATATCCAACCTGTGAATCCAGCGCGCCGATTATCGCGGGAACATCAAATTTTGGATCGTGCGTCAGAATGCAAACGGCGTCTCGCGCCCCCAGATTTGCTCCCCGTTCCTCAAATAACGGACTCGGCCAAGACACGAGCACTTCATCGGCCATTGGAAACCGTCGGCGGGTGGCGAATACCTCACGGGCGTCACACACGACAACCCAGTATCCGAGCACCTTGGCTACCTTGGCAAGCGACGCGGTGAAGTCGACCGCACCGAAGATCCACATCTGCGGAGGAGGGGCAAATGAATCGATAAACACGCGAACGGTTGGCGTGTCGGCAAGATCTTCCGGTGTCGTCTGCCCACTTGGGCCGTAGTGTCTGACCCCCGTGCGTCCCGCTTCGAGTTCGCCAATTGCATCTCGCGCCGCGACTCGATCAAGTTCGCTCGTCCCGAGCGTGCCCTCGACCAGTCCGTCGTGGGTCACAAACAACATCGAACCAATGTGCGGCCCATCGATCACGGTAAGAAGCGCCACCGGCAGGTTTTCCCTGATTCGTTTGGCGAAAAGTGGAAACAGCGAGGTCATTTCGGTATCACCAGGTAAGGGGAGCGATGAACAATTGGATGACCCCGCCACAGGTGAGCCCCACCGCATATGCTTCGTCATCCGAGTAACCGAACTTCACCAGTCTCGGTTGGTTGTCACCATTGAGGATGTCGAGCGCCTCGGCCACGACCGCCCCCTCGACGCATCCGCCGCTTACGGATCCGACAACCTCTCCGTCTTCGTTAACCGCCATCGATGCGCCAGGATCTCGTGGTCCGGAACCTTCAATATCGATCACCCGGGCAACCGCAATCCGCTTGCCTGCCGTCCGCCAGCGGTCCAAGTCATCTAATAGTTCGCGCATAGGTTCTCCTTGTATCTTCCCTGCCGACGAGTTGATTTCCAGAAATTACATCGGTGAGATGTTCCAGTGACGCAAGCGAGTGACCCTCAACAAAGTGATCCACAAATGGCAATGCGGCAGCCATACCGCGGGCCAGCGGCGCATAACCGGGGGTCACTTTGAGTGGGTTAACCCAAATCACATGAAATGCGACACGCTTCAATCGCTGCATTTGCTCGGCCAGAATGTTGGGATCACCACGGTCCCAACCGTCTGAAAGCACGACAACAATTGCACCCCGTGCCATGCCCCGAACTCCCCATGTGTCGTTGAATCGACGCATACTCTCACCTAGTCGAGTTCCGCCGCTCCAGTCGGGTACCTGTGCCGAGGCAAGAGTCATGGCTTTATCCGGGTCGTGACTGGAGAGTTCCTTGGTGATCCGAGTGAGTCGAGTTCCAAATGCGAATGCCTCGACGCGTTGTCTCCCAATTACCGCGGCGTGCATAAATCGCAGCAGAGCCCGAGCATACGGTTCCATCGATCCCGAAACATCGAGGAGCACCACCAAGCGTCGAAGCCGCTCACCGGGTTCGCGCCAATAGCGAAGGATTGGCTCGCCCTCATTGGCAAGCGAGGCCCGCACCGTTCGGCGTAGGTCGTGCTGACTGGAACGACGGCGACTGGAATGAAAGCGCATTGATCGCCGTGGCTGCCCACTTAGGCGTAATCGATTCATTAGTCGTTGTGTTTCACGAAGCTCTTCGTCGCTATATTCAGCAAAGTCCTTATTCCGCAACGTCTCGGCTGCCGAAAATCGCAGAGTTATGTTGGGCCCATCCGACTCGCCCTCACCACCCGCGTTGTCGTCGGAGGATGCTTCGTCGACCAGCAATGTGACCGGAAGTGATTCCGAACTTTCGTCGTCTCCACGCCCAGTTCGGTTCTCCCAAAACACAGCAAAGGCATTGCCAAAAAGCGCACGATCCTCGCTTCGCCGGACAAGCGTCGTATGCGCGGCCCAGTACACGTCATCTCGATTGGTCATCCCGACGACATCGAGTGCCTGCACAAATGTCAACACGGAGTCAAGTGGAACATTGAGTCCGCTTCCTCTCAGGACGCGAGCGAACGCGACCGCCATGCCTTCTGCCGGCGAAACAACCGTTGGCGACATCAATTCTGGTTCAGGCCCCGGTCGAATGCCTGTTTGACCAGTTGCGCAACTCCTTGTTCGCGAACCCGCTCGTGATCTTCCCGATACTTGAGCACCACGCCCAATGTGGATTCAACCACGGCGTCATTGAGTTCGCGGACACCGAGCTGTCCAAGCGCAGTTGCCCAATCGATTGTCTCGGCGACTCCTGGGGGTTTATACAGGTTCATTGTTCGTAGCGACTCCACCGCCGCGGCAACTTGTCGGGCCAAGGTTTCGGCTACTTGCGGCACCCGAACGCGCACAATTTCCACCTCGCGTTCAAAATCGGGATGGTTAACCCAGTGATACAGGCATCGTCGCTTTAATGCGTCGTGTACGTCGCGAGTTCGATTCGATGTGAGGACAACTATCGGCGTCACCTTGGCGCGATAGGTTCCCAACTCGGGAACGGTGATCTGATAATCGGAGAGAACCTCCAATAGATACGCTTCAAACTCATCATCGGCACGATCAATTTCATCGATCAGCAACACCGGTGGGGGGCCATCGCGGTGATCAATTGCCCTTAGAAGCGCACGACGGATGAGAAAACGCTCGTTGTACAACTCGTTTTCCAGTGATGCCGTTGCCTTCAAGGACGCTTCTCCTGAAGCCTCGGACGCTCGGAGGTGGAGCAATTGGCGCGCATAATCCCAGTCGTAGACCGCTTGGGATGCGTCGATTCCCTCGTAGCACTGAAGGCGAATGAGTTCGCCGCCAGTCATCGACGACAGAACTTTGGCCAATTCGGTCTTGCCGACGCCGGCTTCGCCTTCCAAAAAGAGTGGACGCTGCAGCGTGATGGCTAGAAAGACCGCGGTGGCAAGACCGTCATCGGCCAGGTATTGATGTGTGCCAAGTTGTTCCCGAACACTGCTCACCGATGCGAGCGAACCCGAATTCATCGAACTCGCAAGATTCATGACTTCAGGCTAGGTGCCGGAGGTAGAAATGCTACGAGTCGATGCTGGGCTGTAGCGTTTTTCACGTGGATCTCGGAATATCACATCGAACCGCCGCCGTGGCCGGCGCGTCGTCCGGTCTCGGTTTCGCCAGCGCTATGGCGCTCGCCCAGGAAGGTGTTCGAGTAGCAATTTGCAGCCGCGACGCGACGCGAGTTGCCGACGCGGCCAAACTAATTGGCAGCTCATGCATTGGAATCGTGGCTGATGTGTCAACCATGGAGGGCGGGCAAGACTTTGTGCGCCAGGCAACGAACGCGCTTGGTCATATCGACATACTTGTCGCCAATGGCGGAGGACCACCAGCAGGAAATTTTGCCACGACTCCGGCCGACTTGTACATTGACGGTCTTCAGCAAAGTTTGCTGTCGGTCGTAGGCATGTGTACGGAAGTTGTTTCCGAAATGCAATCTCGTGGCTGGGGGCGGATCGTTGCAATTACATCCGTAGCGGTCCGCCAACCGATTCCAAATCTCATTCTTTCCAACACTGCGCGCGCAGGTGTCACCGGGTTTCTCAAGACCCTGGCTCGTGAGGTCGCCGCATGCGGAATTACCGTTAATTCGGTGCAACCGGGAATTCATGCCACCGACCGAATTCGGCAGTTGTATGGATCGACTCCCGATGCATCCACACTCGGAATCCCAGCAGGACATGTTGGCAATCCGACCGATTTCGGTGCACTTGTGGCATTTCTATGCAGTGAATCGGCAAAATTCATAACCGGCACGAGCATTCAAGTCGACGGCGGTGCCTACGCAGGCTTGTTATAGCCACCGATGATTCAACATTCGGTCATACTTACGTGGAGCGATTCGGTTCCCTTCGGTCATGCCGATGAATGTGTCGAGGCACTGATGGCCATGTCCAAAGAAATTGACACCATTCGTGAATACCGCTGCGGTGCCAATCTTGGTTTGGCCGGGCTAGTCGACGAACGGTTCGTGATTGTGGCAACTTTCGATGATGTCGATGGATGGCGCCTCTACGACGAGCACCCATTGCACAACGAGATTCGGGTCAAGTACTTCAAACCATTTGCGGCGACACGAATGTCGGCGCAGTTCGAGTTCTAAACCATGACGGTCCAGAAACGAAATCCCAAGGTTGATGCCTTTATAACGAGGGCCAAAAGTTGGAAGGCAGAAACCCAGAAACTGAGAAAGATCCTTCTCGACTGTCGGCTGACCGAAGAATTGAAATGGGGCAAGCCCTGCTACGCGTATCAGAAAACCAATGTCGTCATCATTCAAGGGTTTAAGGAACATTGCGCGCTGCTGTTTTTCAAGGGTGTGTTGCTAAAAGATCCCAATGGCATCCTCAAAAAGACCGGGGTGAATACGCGGGTGGGACGTCAGATTCGATTTACCAATGTTGGAGAAATAGTCAAGATGGAATCCATCTTGAAAACCTATATCCGTCAAGCCATTGAAGTGGAGAAAGACGGATTGAAGGTGAGTCCTGCAAAGAAATCAGATCTCAAACTTCCGCCAGAATTTCGCAACATACTAAAGAACGACTCCGTCCTGAAGGACGCCTTTGAGGCGTTGACGCCGGGTCGGCAACGGGCATACGGTTTCTACTTTTCTGCGCCGAAGCAGGCCAAAACTCGGGAATCAAGGGTTGAAAAATACAGAAAGCAAATTCTCAATGGCAAGGGATTAGACGATCGGTGAGCGTTCCCAGCGATTCGCAACCCAGAAAACGAACCAAACGTAGAGCCATCCAAGCAAAATGTCGGTGACCCAGTGCTCGCCGAAGTAGACGAGGCATATCGCCATCGACGCTGGCAATAGAAGCGAAGCAACTCGCAGCCACATCGGCATGCGGCGCCAGAAAAATGCCACGACCAATAGAGAAAATGCAGCGTGAAGCGACGGTAACGCGGCCACAGGGTTGGTGATAGCCGCTCCGCGTTCAAACAATTTCGACACTGTCGAGAGCCCCATGTCTCCCCATGCGCGGGCGGTAATTCGTCGAATTGGTGCGATGTACCCGTTGCGCGCGGACATCCACGGCGGGGCCACCGGAAAGATCACATACGTCATCACACCGGCGGCGAGTAACAGACCGAGGCGACGCATAAATCGCAGCCACTCCGTGCGATTTCGAATCCATAGGAAGACGGCCACCGAGATGGGAACGATGAAATGGGTCATGTATGTAATCGCCAGCGGGTACTCATACCAGGCCAGGTCGGAAGAAATGTTGAGTTGCTGCTGAATCCAAACATTCGGGTCATGGCCAAGAAACATCGCCCGATCGATGTTGCGAACCACGGTGAAATCTACAGACCGACCTAATTGGTCGGCGAGACCACGGCTGTAGTCATAGGCAAAAAGCAACAGCGCAAAAAATGACCAGTCCTTCAACATTCGCCATTGATCGGTCAGCGGCTTACCGACATTGGCGAAAACGAATGCCGCAAGAATCCACGAAACAATTGCTACGCGGTCAATGGGCAGTCCAAAATGGTTTGCAGACCAAATGAACAACGCAACGAATATCGTCAGCGAGACGACACGAGTGCGAGTGGGAAAGCTACGAAGTAAATCTAAAATGAGCGGTCTTACTTTTTTGAAGCATCCTCGAGCGCGCGACGAACCAATACCTTGGCGAGATGAACGCGATATTCGCGTGATGCGTTGAGGTCATCTTGTGGCGCGGCTTCCTTAGCCGCGAGTTCCGCGGCTTCGGCAATTGTGGCGCCGCCGGTCAGCGCGGTGCTAACGCTCGATGCCAATACTGGCGTCGAACCCATGTTCACGAGAGCCACACCGGATGATCCGTTGTTGCGCCAGGCGGCAACACCGACGATTGCCCAGTCCTGAGCACGGCGATTGAACTTCTGAAAACCCCAGCCAAACCCGGTCATTTTCGGCACTCGAATCTCGGTCAGCATCTCGTCAGGGTTCAAAGCACTCTCGAGAAATCCCTTATAAAAATCTTTGGCCGCAATTGTTCGTTCACCCTTTGGTCCTTGCGCCACATATGTCGCGCCAAGGGCCAACGTCGTGGCTGGTAGATCGCTTGCGGAGTCGGCGTGGGCGAGTGACCCGCCGACTGTTCCACGATGGCGAACTTGGGGGTCTCCAACATGCGATGCGGCGTGGGCCAATAGCGGGATGTGGGTTTTCAGCACTTCGGATGTTTCGATGTCCATGTGCCGGGTGAGTGCACCAATTGCGATGTGGTCGCCCGCGTCCTTGATGTATGACAGGTCGCTGATGCGGCCAATGTCGATGAGCATGGTCGGCTGAGCAAGCCGCAATTTCATTAGCGGAAGGAGGCTGTGGCCGCCGGCAAGAAACTTGGCTTCATCGCCGTACTGACTGATCAGCGAAATAGCTTCGGCGGCGGAAGTTGCTCGTTTGTATTCGAATGCTGCAGGTATCACGATGCGTGCCCTCTCCTCATATTTGGTGCTGAATGTCTCATGTCGTCGCGCCGGCTGCTTTGATTGCCAACCACACATGATGAGGCGATGCCGGCATGTCCATGTGCGTGACCCCGAGCCCGGACAATGCATCGACTACGGCGTTCATCACCGTTGGGGCTGCCCCAATCGTGCCCGCTTCGCCGATCCCCTTGACTCCCAATTGATTGGTGGGCGATGGGGTGACGGTGAAGTCTGTCGTAATTGACGGAACATCACTTGCCGCCGGGACGAGGTACTCGGCCAGGGTCGATGTTTTTAGGTTTCCATCTTCGTCGTATATCGCTTCTTCAAATAGTGCCTGCGCGAGACCTTGAATCACGCCGCCATGAACCTGACCTTCGACGATGAGCGGATTTATTTGTACCCCACAGTCGTCGACGGCGACATATTTGAGGATTTCCACCTGGCCGGTTTCGGTATCAATCTCCAACACACACATGTGGGTGCCAAACGGCCATGAAAAGTTTGGCGGGTCATAGGTGTATTGCGCCTCCAGATTTGGCTCCACTCCATCGGGCAAGTTATGGGCAGTGAAGGCCTGGAAGGCGATCGCCGCCAAAGGCAAATTCCGATCTGGCGAACCCTTGACATTGAACACTCCGCCAACGAATTCAAGGTCATCTGCAGAACATTCCAATTGATGGGCCGCAATCAGCTTGGCTTTGTCGATGACTTTGTCGCAGGCGCCGGCGATGGCAACGCCGCCGACAGGCAACGAGCGCGATCCATATGTGTCTAATCCGAGTGGGGCAATAGCGGTATCGCTATGCAATACATCGATGTCTTCGGCCGGAATTCCAAGTTTTTCGGAAGCAATCATTGCCCACGATGTTTCATGCCCCTGACCGTGGGGTGAAGTGCCTGTCACCACCTGCACCTTGGCAGTTGGCAGAATGCGAACTGTGGCTGACTCCCAGCCTCCGGCGGAATAGTTGAGCGATGCCAAAACCCGGGATGGCGCCAGACCGCACATTTCGAAGTAACTGGTCATGCCGATACCAAGACGCTTTGTGGCGCCCGGTACATTTTGCTTCACCTGTCGGGCACGGACCCTGGCATAATCAGCCAATCCGGCCGCCTTTTCGGCGGCGGCGAGATGATTGCCCGAGTCGTAGGTCAGTCCGCTAAAGGCCGTGTAGGGAAACTGTTCGTGTTGAATGTAATTGCGTTTGCGCAATTCGAACGGATCAATGTTCATCTTGCGGGCGAGTGCATCCATGGCGGTTTCGATGGCATAGGTGGCCTCAGGACGTCCCGCCCCGCGATAGGCATCGGTTGGCGTCAGGGTCGTAAACACTCCTGTGCAACTGAAGTCGTACGCATGTGGAATGTCATAGACCCCGGCATAGAGAAATGCGCCGAGCAGGGGAATCCCAGGGGTAACGAGTTGGAGATAGGCGCCCATGTCGCCGATAATGCGCACGCGAATCGCGGTAAGTTTTCCATCTTTGTCGGCGGCTAATTCGATGTACTGCACCTGGCCACGACCATGGATGGTTGCCTGTGCGTTCTCGCTGCGCTCTTCGACCCAGCGAACGGGAACATTGTGCTTACGGGCCAATCCCACACACAGCAATTCCTCGGCGTATACATTTAACTTTGAGCCAAATCCGCCGCCGACACTTGGTGCAATCACTCGAACCTGTTGCTCGGGAATACCAAGAGTCAACGCGGTCATGACCTTCAATATGTGCGGAACCTGTGTCGAAGAATAGAGCGTGATGTCCCCGCCAAACGGTTGCGGTACGGCAGCCACCGCCCGGGTTTCCATTGCCATCGGGAGCAGCCGCTGTTGAACGTAGCGCTCGCTCACCGTGAAGGCGGCACTTGTGAATGCTTCCTCCACGCAACCCTCGGTGGCCTCGATCTTGAGATTCCATGTGTAGCTCTTATTGGTGCCAAGTTCGTTGTACACCAGCACATTGTCGGTCATCGCTTCCTCTAGATCGACGACTGGCTTCAGAACCTCGTATTCGACATCGATGAGGTCCAAGGCGTCTCTCGATGCGGTTTCCGATGTGGCGAGAACCGCGACGACACCGTCACCGACATAATTGACAGTGTTAATGGCCAGTGGAAAGTGCTGAGGACTTTTCATGTCGGCCGTTACCGCCCACGCACAAGGCATCGGCCCGGCCCACATGGATTGCAAATCGGCGCCGGTATAGACCGCAACTACTCCCGGCAACTTGGCCGCAGACTTCGAATCTACGGAAACGATCTTGGCGTGAGCGTGTGGGGATCGCAGAACCGCCAGATGCAATGCGCCTGGAATACTCAGGTCGCCGGTGAACTTAGCCTCGCCCGTGAGCAATGCCGGATCTTCGCGCCGAAGAAGTCGGGTCCCGATTATTGTATTTTGGCGAACCTCGGTCATTGTCATGACGATCTCCTATTTGTCGGCGGCGGCGAGAACCGACTTGACGATGTTGTGGTAGCCGGTACAACGGCAAAGATTTCCTTCGAGACCTAGTCGGACCTCGCGTTCGGTGGGTTTTGGATTTTCATTCAGCAGGCCAATTGCGGCCATCACCATTCCGGGCGTGCAGAAACCGCATTGCAGGCCGTGATTTTCCATGAACGCCTGTTGCATCGGATGCATTTCACCGTTCTTGCTCAATCCCTCGATCGTGATTATCTTCGTGCCGTCGGCTTGCACGGCAAGGATCGTGCAACTTTTTACGGCCTCGCCGTTGAGGTGGACGGTGCAGGCACCGCAACTCGACGTGTCACAGCCAATGTTGGTGCCGGTGAGTTGAAGGCGTTCGCGGAGATAGTGAACCAATAATGTTCGCGGCTCGACCTCGTCGGCGTGGATGTTTCCATTTACTGTGATGCTGATCTTGGTCATCGTGTCCCTCTTGACTAGTCGTAATGCTCGACGGCGGTACAACTACCTACGCAGACATCATGCCTCACAGCCTTGGCCACCGTCTAATGGAGATCGGGCGGTCCCTGAACAGGCTTGGTTGGGCTTATTTGTCGAGCTTGGCCAATCCCCGTCTTGCAAATATGAGGGCCAGAATCGACATGCCGAGTATGGCTGCAAGGCCACCCCACGTGTTGGCCCAACTGAGGTAATCGACGGAGGATTTCGACACCAATCCCTGACGGGCCAGACGCAAAATATTTGTCACCGGATTAACCCGCGCCACGGCATGGAGCCAACCTGTGGTGAGCGGCAGGGGCATCTGCGCCGGAGTCAAATAGAGCGCCACGAACATGGTTAGCTGCATGATCGCGGCACCCCGCATATCGCGAAAGCGAAATGCTAGTCCAAGACCCCAGCCAAGACACATGGTGGCGATGCCAAGCGACGCGGCCACGAGGGTCGCGACCCCGGTGATGCCGGCCGTAAATCGGACTCCAAGTACGAAGCCGATCGAAATTACAAATATGCAGATCAGAATTGCGCGCAACCAGGCCGTGATCAATGGTCCCAAGATGAGCGACCAACGCGATGTTGGAGACATCCGCAGGCGGTCGTAAAACCCTGTCTCAATATCACGTATCGCGCTAAATCCAAGACCAACTCCGGAAAATGCCGAACCGAAACAGATTCCAAGGGGCATGAACCAATTCACCGAGCGACTCGTTGGGAAATTTGGAAGTTCGGTGATCGCCGCAAAGGTTCCGGCGAATGCGATCGTTGTAAACACGGGCATCAACATTGCGGGCAGAAACGCCGATGGCAACCGTCGGATGTTTCGCAGGCCGCGAACGGCCAAGCTCCATGCGCTGCGAAGAGTCGAGGACTCATCCACTTCGCGCGCTGAACTAGTAACTAACGCTGATGTGCTCATCTGGCTCGCAGCCTTCGCCGTAGCTCGCCGAGGGCTAGGACAAATCCAAGTACGCAGATCCCGATCGGAATCAAAATGGCCTGGGCGATCGCCAAGCCACTGAATCCGTCTAGGACAAGTGAGCGGATTCCTTCCACGAGATAGGAAATTGGATTGGCGGTGGCAATCGTTTTGTAAGCGCCATGCATCGTCTGGCGAGGGAAAAACACGCTGGAGAAAAAAAGCAACACAAATAGCAGCGGGAATGCACCCTGTACGGCTTCGGCTGATCCGGTGCGAATCGCCACCGATGACATCAGGGAAGAAATCGCCAGTGCGATGAGACCCCCCGCAAAAATGATCACCGCGATGCCGGGAATTCCCGCTTCGACGCGGACTCCGAATGGCAGCAGGGCACAGACGAAAATGACCGATTGGGCCGCGCCAAAGAGGGCGCTGCCCATCAGGTTGCCAATCAAAATGCCAGTCCGCGCCGTAGGTGCCGCCAGCAAGCGATCAAAAAACCCGCCTTCGATGTCAGTTGCGAGAGCGGCCGCGCCCGTAATGCTGCCAAACAGGACGCCTTGAATGACGGTGGCCGCGAGGGTGAATTGTAAAAACGAATCGACCTGAGGAAATCCGGGAAGTTGTGTTGTTTTACTGAACGAAGATGCGCTCAGTGCGGCGAAGAAGAGCGGAAACACAAACGAGGGAACTATCAATGCCGGCTGACGCAAGATCGCCAAGCTGGACCGCTTGGTGAGCGCCACGGTTTGGCGAGTTGCGATCGCTAACGTCACTGCGCCTCGCCCTCGAGGCGGTGACCGGTCGCCTCGGCGAACACATCGTCGAGACTTGGCTCGTTGAGCTCAAGATGCGAAACGCGCACGCCAGCCTCGTCGAGTTTGCGAACGACATCCGTGACCGCCTGGGCTCCCTGTCGCAGTCCAACCCCCACTGCGTTATCGCCGGTTGGGCGAATGTCACCGAAAGTCACGAGCACTGCCGTGGCGATCTCGAGTTGTTCCATTGACACGTTAATGATGAGGGTCGGGACGCCGACGCTGGCCTTCAGGTCTCTGGGCTGACCCTCCCGAACGATGTGCCCTTTATCGATGATCGCGATTCGATCGGCGAGCTGATCTGCTTCTTCCAGGTATTGCGTTGTGAGCATGACGGTAGTGCCCTCACTATTGAGTCGGCGCACCTCGTCCCACAGTGCAATTCGACTCATCGGATCTAGACCCGCCGTCGGCTCGTCGAGGAACAGCACCGTAGGTTGGTGAATGAGCGACAGCGCCAGATCGAGTCGTCGACGCATGCCTCCCGAGTATGTGCCAACGCGACGACCCCCGGCCGCGGTGAGGCCCACGCGCTCCAGCAATTCGCCCGCCCTAGCCGTCATTTTGTTGGCGGGAATTCCGTACAGCACGGCCTGCAGCTCCAGCAGTTCGGTTCCGGTCATGAGCGGATCAATTGCCGCATCTTGAAGCGCAACCCCGATGCTGCGCCGGACGCTGTCGGCGTCCTTGACAACGTCAAATCCGGCGACCCGAGCTGTGCCCGAAGTTGGTCGCAGTAGCGTCGTCAACATTCGCACCACGGTGCTCTTGCCGGCGCCATTAGGTCCGAGAAATCCGAAAATCTCCCCCTCGCTCACGCTGAGGTTGATGCCGTCGACCGCCTTGAGGTCGCCGAAGTGGCGCGAAAGGTTTTCAGCGACGATGGGGGGCTGTGCAGTCATCCGTTTAGGATAACTGTCGTCACGAGCGCGGTACGATGAGAAGGTCGCGACGGCTAACTATCGTGCTGCTTGAATTGCATTCCAAACGCGCTCGGCGGTGGCGGGCATATCGATGTGACGAACGCCCAAGTGAGAAACTGCATCGATGACCGCTGACTGGACGGCCGGTGTCGAGCCGATGGTCCCAGACTCGCCGATACCTTTGGCGCCGAGCGGATTTCGCGGAGTCGGAGTTTCCATGTGCACGACTTCGAAACTTGGAAGCTCGGCGGCCGAGATAAACGCGTAATCTGCGAGATTCGATGTGATCGGATTTCCATCTTGATCGAATCGAACTTCTTCCAGCAAGGCTTGGGCAGTGCCTTGGGCAATTCCGCCATGTATCTGCCCCTCTAGAAGTAGCGGATTGAGAATCCGACCCGCATCGTCACACGCGACATGGCGTACATGGCGAACATGTCCGGTCTCCGTGTCGAGTTCAACAACCGCCAAATGAGCGCCAAAAGGGAACGTCGCACCGCCAGCGGTGAAGGTCGTGTTCTGCACGAGGCCACCGCTGTCGGCAAACGCTGTTGAAATGTCGGCCCAAGTTTTGGCAACGGCCGGTGTGCCGGTGACATGAAACGCTCCGGCCGCTTTATCGAACACCACGTCTGACTCGTTGGCCTCGAGCAGCTGAGCCGCATGAGTACGCGCCTGCTGGACAAGTTCGACGGCCGCCTGTTGAACCGCTGCGCCACCTTGTTGAAGCGATCGCGAGCCCATCGTCCCACCCCCGACCGGAATCAGGTCGGTGTCTCCCCAGACGACATCAATCTTGCTCATGTCGATGCCGGTTTCCTCGGCGGCAAGCATTGACCAAGCGGTGACGTGTCCCTGGCCCTGAGGGGAGGTGCCGGTATAGACCACCGCGCGACCATCTGTGAGCACCTCGATTTTCGCCACCTCGCCCGGGGTTGTGCCGCCCGTGATCTCCACATACACGCTGACGCCGATGCCGAGTTGTTTGACATCTCCGCGGGCGCGGCGCACGGCCTGTTCGGCGCGCAGCTTCGTGTATTGCGCGGCCTCCAGGACCTTGTCTAACGCCGCCTCATAATCGCCCACGTCATAGGTCTGACCAATGGCCGTGGTGTGTGGTTCATCAAATTTGGCGATCAGGTTCATTCGGCGAACCTCGGTGGCATCCTTGCCAATCTCGATGGCAAAGAGATCCATTGCTCGTTCGATTGCGGCGGTCGCCTCGGGTCGCCCGGCGCCACGATAGGCCACGGTCGGAGTAGTGTTGGTGACGACAGATGTCGTTCGACATTCAATCTTGGCAATGTCGTATACACCAGACGACATTGGCCGGGTAAAGAACGGCGCAAGGATGGCACCGTCGTCCACCCATGCACCTGAATCTTGGATCACGTGCATTTGGTACGCCTGCACCTTGCCTTCCCGTGTGCCACCCAACTTGATGTTCTGGATTTGGGCGCGGCCGTGACCAAGCGCGGTCATTGACTCGCTTCGTGTTTCGCGCCAACGCACGGGGCGGCCCAACTTCTTAGCAATTCGGCCGAGCAAGAGTTCCTCTGGATATGCCCCGATCTTGGCCCCGAAGCCGCCGCCGACATCGGGAGTGATAACACGTACTTCGCCATCGTTGAGACCGTTTTCCTTCTTGATTTTATCTCGCGCC
>CAYGOJ010000011.1:0-26137 GCA_964351545.1 uncultured Acidimicrobium sp. | reverse complement strand
TCGCGTACTGGGTAAGTAATCACAGTACGAACCCAGGAGGATAGAACGTGAGTGCATCATTTATTGGTCTAGGGGTACCCGAACGCATGGCCACAGGTCTTGCTCAACGCGGAATCGACAAGCCTTTCCCCGTTCAGGTGGCCACTGTGCCCGACGCGCTTGCCGGACATGACATCTGCGGCCGCGCCCCAACCGGGTCTGGCAAGACTCTTGCCTTTGGCCTGGCGCTGGCGCTGCGCCTTAAGCGGGGTAAACCGGGGCGACCCGTTGGGTTAGTGCTGGTGCCGACCAGAGAACTTGCGTCGCAGGTGGCATTGGAAATCTCGCTTTTATGTACCGGATCTGATCTTCGTGTGGCCGCGGTATATGGCGGCGCGGGATACGGACCGCAGGTCAAGGCCGCTCGCGCGGCCAGCATCGTCGTAGCGACTCCAGGTCGATTGGAAGACTTGATTGATCGTCGTGACCTCAACTTGGGTGACGTGTCAATGGCCGTGTTGGATGAGGCAGACCGAATGGCCGACATGGGCTTCATGCCCGCAGTCAAAAGAATTATGGCGATGATTCCAAAGAATCGTCAGACCATGCTGTTTTCGGCAACATTAGACGGTGATGTAAACACTGTCATTCGGGATTATCAACACAATCCAAAACGCCATGAGATTGCCGCCAAGGAGGGCGTGGCGGATATCGATCACCTGTTTTGGAATGTGACTCGCGAAAACCGAGTCGATGTTGTGGCCGATATCGCCGTCCATTTCAAGCGTGTGATCCTGTTCTGTCGCACCAAGCACGGTTCCGATCGAGTGGCTCGCCAGCTGGATGACCTGGGGGTTCGCAGTTGCATTATCCACGGAAACCGTAGTCAGGCTCAACGAGAACGTGCGCTGCAACAATTTCGCGAAGGTCGAGCCTCGGTGATGGTGGCGACAGACGTTGCCGCGCGCGGAATTCACATCGATGCCGTTCCGGTGGTGGTGCACTTCGATCCGCCGGAGGATCCTAAGGATTACATTCATCGATCCGGTCGCACAGGACGCGCGGGTTTGAAGGGCGTAGTCATTTCACTAGTAGATAAGAGTCAGCGCCGATCAATCGGGTTGCTGACAAAGAAGATGCCTTTTGACGTCGATTTCACCGATCCCGAAATGCCAGAAATTCCGTCCGAAAAGAAGATTGTGCGACCTGGAACAGTTGGCGCGGTTCAGGTCCTAAAGTTGACAGGCAATGAGGCACTTACCGGTCATTGACATTTCGGCGTTGCGCGTAGCGGGTGCGGACGCTTCGGGCATCGCCCAGAAACTCGATGCCGCCTGTCGGCTCGATGGCTTCTTCATCGTCACGGACCATGGAGTTGATCAACAAATCGCCATGGATCTTGAGGTTCTCAGCCGAGCATTTTTTGCCCTTCCTGAGACGGAAAAATCCCTCATCGCAATGAGGCTTGCAGGCACGGCCTGGCGCGGATGGTTTCCTCTCGGTGGTGAGGTGACTTCCGGTATTGCCGATCAGAAGGAAGGTTTATATTTTGGCACCGAATTGAGTCCGAGTGATTCACGAGTGAGTGAAAATTGGCCGTTGCACGGAGGCAATCTATTTCCGCAACGACCTCCGGGCTTAAAGGATCTTGTGTTGCGTTGGATGAACGACGTGACGGCGCTTGGCGGAGACATTATGCGCGGAATCGCGATGGCCCTAGATATCGACGAACACTGGTTTACGGACAACATCACCGCCGACCCGACGATTCTGTTTCGTATCTTTACCTATCCATCAACCGCTGAGATGGCAGATTCGAGACCTCGTCAAGAATGGGGAGTCGGCGAGCACACCGATTATGGATTGCTCACACTTCTGTGGCAGGACGACTGTGGTGGCCTTGAAGTATTCAGCGCTGGTGAGTGGCTCGCGGTAGATCCGATACCAAATTCATTCGTCTGCAATATCGGCGACATGTTGGAGCGGCTAACGAATGGATTGTATCGAAGCACTCCTCATCGTGTCCGCAATGTGAGCGGAAGGGATCGACTTTCCTTTCCGTTGTTCTATGACCCGTCGTGGGAATCACAGGTTGTTTCGCTGCCAATTGCAGCCAACGTCCACGCTGCCGAGTCTCGTTCCCGCTGGGATAATGCCGAACCTCTTGCCTGGAATGGCAGGTATGGCGATTATCTGACTAACAAAGTCTCCAAGGCATTTCCCCAACTGTTTGAGCAGGTAATCGGCATCAACTAATTAATACGCTCACAAACAAATATCTTGCGGTCGAACGGGTACGCGCCAAATTTCCCTGCCGGTGGCCGCACGAATTGCCGCAACAATTGCAGGCGTCACCGAGATGCATGGGGGTTCGCCGATGCCCTTGGCACCAAGCGGGGCCATTGGCTCGGGTTCCTCAATCATGATGGCCACGACATCGGGAGCATCCAACGCCGTCGGAAGCAGATAATCGGTAAAACTTGGATTTCGCACTTTGCCTTGTTCGAGAATAATTTCCTCCATCACGGCAAGCCCAAGGCCCTGCGCAATTCCACCTTCAATTTGACCGAGTGCGGCTAGGGGATTGAGGACTCTTCCCACATCTTGAGCGGTTGCCACCTGTACCACTTTGACGAGTCCCAATTCGGGATCCACATCCACCACCACGCGATGGGCCACGAATGCAAAGGCCACATGACAGTTGCCTTGACCGTTTTCGTCCAATTCTGTTGTTGGCTGATGGTGATGCTCGAATGTTTGGTCAAAAACAACGCCTTGAGTGGCTTCGGTGACTCTCTGGCGAAACTGGCCAACCGTATCGAGCACATCCGTTCCGTCAATAACCAAATGTATCGGGTCGATTCCGTGCAGGTTACCGACGTGTTCGAACAGCCGTTCACGAACCAATCGACATGCTCCGTCGACGGCACCACCGCTCATCCAAGTTTGGCGAGAGGCAGAAGTTGAACCAGAAGATCCGATGTCAGTGTTAATTGGCTCCAATACAACATTGTCGACCCCCAAGACTGAGCGTGCGATTTGTTGAGCCAAGGTGACGAAACCCTGACCGACTTCGGCGGTGGCGAATCTAAGGTTGGCGACGCCGTCGGCGAGTGTGCATCTTGCCGTTGAAAAGTCGTCAAAACCTTCGCTATACATGAGGTTCTTGATCGCCACCCCCCATCCGACACCTCGGCGAATGTGTGATCGTTGAGCGCTTCGACCTGCACCGCCTGGCAAGCAGAGTGGATCTGGACTGTCTTCTAACGGTGGCGGGAGGGGGATCGACGCCGTCTCACGAATGCAGCGCTCGACCGGTGCGACGCTTTTGATGATCTGCCCGGTGATCAGTTTGTCTCCAGTCTTCATTGCATTACGGAGGCGAATCTCAACCAGTGATAGCGAAGCGGCTATGGCTAGTTTGTCCATTTGACTTTCGTGGGCGAAACATGCTTGAACTACTCCGAAGCCGCGCATTGCTCCGCACGGAGGATTATTGGTCCGTACCGCGTAGCCCTCAACGACCGCATTGCGACATGCGTAGGGGCCCTGGGCATGGGTGATTCCGTTGATCAGGACCGCTGGAGAAGTCGAGGTGTAAGCGCCGCCGTCAAAAATCATGCGTGCCTCAATTTTTATGATTTTGCCGTCGCCGTCGGCATGGTGTCGCATCCATATCGAGGCAGGGTGACGGTGCACATGGCCAAAGAAACTTTCCTCGCGACCGTACTGCATCTTCACTGGACGCCCGGTGCGTAATGCCAAGAGGCAACAGTGAACTTGAAGACTGATATCTTCCCGCGCACCGAAGGCCCCGCCAACTCCACTGAGTGTCAGGCGAACGTTTTCCTTAGGCACATTGAGACATGCCGCAATCTGCGACTGATCCTCGTGCAACCATTGGGTGGCAACAAATAGCTCCACGCCATCCGCACCTGGATCGGGGATCGCAAGTGCGGCCTCGAGGCCCAAAAAAGCCTGATCCTGCATGCCAATGGCGTATGTTCCTTCGACAACAAGTGCCCCAGTTGCCAACGGATCTCCGCAAATAATTCGTTGATGGCGAAGGATATTTCCATTCGGGTGAATCGACGCGGTTGTCTCGAGAATTGCCAACTCTGGATCGACGAGTGGGGTAAGAATTTCGTAGTCAACCCGAATCGCAGCCAAGGCCCGCCGACAGGTCTCTGGATGATCGGCGGCAACGGCGGCGACGGGCTCGCCCATGTAACGCACGATGTCGTGGGCAAAGACCGGCTGGTCACTGGAAATGAGGCCGTATGTAGGTTTGCCGGGTACATCGTCCGCCGTGATGACCGCCGAAACACCCAATATCTGCCATGCCGCGGACAGATCGATGCTGACAATTCGCGCGTACGGATGTGGTGAACGCAATGTTGCTCCCCACAGCATGTTTTCGATGCTTAGGTCGGAGGAAAAGGCAAAGTCGCCCGTGACCTTTGGAACGCCGTCCGGACGAATGGCGCTAGTGCCGAGAACCTCGCGCTGATCATTTCGTAGCCGCGTGTGTTCCTCGGTGAAAGTGCTCATTGGGCATCGAGCTGTCTGGCCGAGACCGCCGTACGCACGGCGGCAAAAATTCGTCCGTACCCAGTGCAGCGACAGATGTTTCCGGAAATTGCTTCCCTAATCTCAATTTCGCTTGGTGTGGGGTTGTTGTGCAAAAGGTAGCTGACTGCCACGATCAACCCAGGTGTGCAAAACCCGCACTGCACCCCACCTTCGGTGATGAAAGCCTGCTGCACATCCGTCAGAGAATCGCCGTGCATAAGACCTTCGATGGTGACAATGTTGGCTTCGGTGGCGGTGGCCGCAAGTACCAAACAGGAACACACCGCCGCGTCATTCATGATCACAGTGCAGCTACCACATTCGCCCTGTTCGCACGCACCCTTCGTACCCGGAAGACCAAGTCGTTCTCGCAACACATACAGCAAACTCTCGCCGACCCAGGCATCGCGAACCTCGTGTTTCTCACCGTTGACCTGGAGGACATACAGCTCGTTATCTGGGTTCATGCCGGGTATGCCTGCTGGATAAGTCGACCGGCAATAACTTCGATGGCGTGTCGGCGATACTCGGAAGTCGAGCGATGATCGTCGATGGGTCGCGCTTCGATCGCCGCGCGTTGGCCAAACTCCTTGGCCAAAGTTGCGTCGATCGGAGTTACGGACGAAATGTCATGCTGCGAGGCAAACCAGACCTCGGTCTCGCGACACCTGATAATTTTCGGTCCGACCGAACCAAGCGCAATTCGAATATTTCCGCTAGTGGTGTCGACGACCAGGCAGGCGGAGGCGATAGCAATCACCATCGCATTGCGGACTCCGACCTTGGCATACCCTTGCCAGCCCGCAAGCACCGGAACGGTGACGCCGGTGATCAGTTCGCCCGCGACGCGGGAGTTCTGCTTCACTCCAATCATGAAATCATGAATTGAAATGTCGCGAGAGTCTGACGAACTCTGTAAGTGGATCACGGCGTCGAGAGCGGACAATACGGGTAGGCCATCTCCTGCCGGCGAACATGTCCCGAGATTTCCTCCCAGCGTTCCCACCGCACGGATCTGTGGTGATCCAACGGTTCGCGCCGCTTGAGCCAATGCCGGTACCAATTCGGAAATCGTTCCATGTTCCATCGCCGCATAGGCAAGTCCGGCACCTATGGTCAGCGACAACCCGTCCGGGCTTACCGACCAATGAGACAGTTCACGTACGCCGCGCAGGGCGATGACATCGGTTACCTGCCGACGGCCGAAATTTACTTCAACCATTACATCCGTGCCGCCAGAGAGAACTAGTGCATGTGGCAGTTCTCTCATCGCCATCAATACTTCGTCAAGAGTCGATGGGTTGACGACCGTCACGCCGAGCCATCCCAGTTGGAAAATGCATCGATCATCGCCCTCACATCGCCCAATGGGTACAGAATGGGACATGTGCATCCGTTGCGCATGTAGTGAGCCACCTGTTGGCGTGCTTCGGCGGGTGTTCCACTGGCGGTGAGCATGTGCACGATCTCGTCGGGGACAAATCGTGAGGCGGCAACAACCTGCTCATGAGTTGCCGGCCATGTCAGGACACTGCCGACCTTGTCAAGGATCGATTGGGGGACTCCCGAAGCCTTCATGATGTGAGGTTGTTGGCCGAGATATTGGGTAACCATGAGGCGGGCCATGTCGATTGCTGTGTGATGATCCTCGTGAACACTGCATACGACAAGCTGTGGTCGATCTATGTCGTCGAGCGATCGCCCTGCCCGATCAGCGCCGAGGGCGAGTGCCTGCAGGGCTCTTTGGTTGTAGTCCGGCGACACCAAATAGTTGAGCACGACGCCATCGGCTATTTCGCCACTCAGTTCCATCATTTGCATACCCGTGGCGCCGATATAAATCGGTACGTTCTTCGCTCGACGCTGTTGATAGACGTAGTCAAGTTCGACGCCATCAAGGTGCACATAGTCGCCGTGCAAGGTCACGGTCTCGTTGTTTAGAAGCGCGCGGACAGCGGTAACAATCTCACGCATCGCTCGTAACGGCTTGGCGCGACTAATTCCGACCTTGGCGGCCAATGGATCCCACCAGGCGCCAATTCCTAATATGACCCTTCCGGGTGCGAGATCATCAAGCGTGGAAAATGTGGCAGCTAATCGTGCCGGATTTCGGCTCCAACAGTCGACGACTCCCGATCCCACCTTGATCGAAGTGGTTACCGAGGCAAAGGCGGCCATCGGAACCGTGGCCTCTCGAACCAAACGACTTTCCGCCTGCCACACGGCTTCGAAACCCTTCGACTCTGCGTATTGGGCAAAGGCCATTCCGTCGCGAATGGGATGAGCATCTTGCAAGTAGAGCGCAACTCGAGCGGGCATCAATTACATTCTGGCATGAAGGCGTTTTGACTGCTCGCTGGACCTGGCTCGAATCTCGTCAATGTCAACTCGTGTGGGAACACCACCGCTCAAAATTTTATTACCGTCGACCACGACATCTACGGCGCTAATGGACGGGGTGAATGCTGTATGCCAAGGGCTGTCGGCGTGGTCGTAGTTCCAAGTTACTTTGTCATTCTTTGCTTCGGGGAATAGTTCGTAGGCATTGGTGAGCCAGGACTTGGAAGTATTCGGTGACTCGGTGACATCAAACTGACGTAGACATGCGTAGGCGAACCGAAATTCCTCCATCATGTTGGCGCCAATCCCATCCGTCCCCAGGAGGACCTTGTTGGCGTGTTTCGTCGGTGCGCCGTATCCGACTGCGTTGATCATATTCGAACGCGGGTTGTGAACAATTCGACCTGCTAGGTGTCGATCCAAATACACGGCATGAACGAGAAGCCAGTCATCCTTAGCCAAACTCTCCAATCGAGCACCGGCTTGTACATCAATTGGAGCTTCGGCAACATGGATGTGAACTCCGACATCATGTCGAGTCGCCAAATCGGCTGCAAGCTGAAGAGTTTCATCGGTACAGGTAAAGGCGGCATGAACACCGACCATGCCTCGTCCGCCTTCCTCGAGAAATCGGGCATTTTCGGCTAGTCCACGCCTGGCCCCGTCCGTGGTTGGTGAATGTGCCGAAACCCTGGAGGACTGCCCGCTTGATGTCCAGCGATCTGTCACTCCATAACACGCATTGACTCGAACGCCAACATCGGCGCAAGCCCTGGCAATCACCGAAAGGCTTCCTTCGATCGCAGATGGTGATTCATGATGATCGATTATGCATGTCGTTCCGCTGATCAAAGCCTCGGTCGCTCCAAGTGCTGCAGACCAATAAATCATTTCCAGATCGAGCGCGCAGTCGAGGCGCCACCAAACCTGTTCGAGAATGTCAATGAATGTTGTCGGCGGTCGCGAAGCGGCGGGCATCCCGCGGGCCAGCGAGGAATAGAGATGATGATGTGAGCACACCAACCCTTCGGTAATGTTTGTCATAGCGCCGCGTTACTCGTCGGCGGGAGATTCTTTGGATCTTCGCATCGGTAGTTCGTTGCGCCAGATGCCGTCCAGTTCGTGAAGTGCACTGGCAACCGCCCCTGCGGTTGGTACCAGTCCGATCTCGCCGACGCCTTTGATTCCGTATGGCGAATTCGGCTGGGGGGACTCAACCAGGTGAACCTCGATTGGAGGGACATCCTTGGCCCGAAGGATGGCCAGCGAACGCAGCGTCATATTGAGCGGAAATGCAGTCGCGGGATCGGTAGGGAAATCCTCGGAAAGTGCATATCCGAGTCCCATGTGAACGCTGCCTTCGATTTGTCCCTCACAAAGTTGAGGATTGACCGCACGACCGACATCATGTATCGCCACCACACGCTCGATTTTTTCGCTTTGGCGATCGATGATCACCAATTGAGCGGCGTACCCGAAAGTGGAGTGAATAATCGGGTTATCAACTCCCGGTGTTCCCAATTTTGTGGTCCAGTCGACCCTGTATTCGCCTTCGTAATCAATTCCCGGAACACAGCCGCCTAGCCGCGCCGCCTCGCAAGCGGCCTTTACCGCGCCGGCGCCCATCAGGGTGCCGCGCGATCCCGTGGTCTGACCAAGACCCAGTTCTCGTGTCGTATCGACGATCACTTTTACCCTGTCCGGATCTAGCCCAAGTTCATGGACCGCCACCTGCAACGCCACCGTATTTACACCTTGTCCCATCTCGGTCCACCCATGTCGAACCTCGATATCCCCATTGTGATCGAAACGGACGACCGCCTTGGTGACCTCCTTAAAACCATTTCCCAGGCCGCTATTTTTTAGCCCGAATCCAAGACCGATGGCCTTTCCCGCGGCACGAGCGTCGTCGTACATCGGCTTGATCTGCTCCAGGCATGTCATCGCTCCCAGACAACCGTCATCCATTATTTGTCCGGGTCCCCACAGCATGCCGGGCTTAACGACATTGCGGATCCGAATGTCAAATCCGGATATGCCGACTTTCTCGGCCAATCGATCGAGTATTCCTTCCATCGCAAATTGCGCCTGATTGGCGCCGAAACCTCGAAATGCCCCACAGACAGGATTATTGGTTCGGGCCGCGATAGCGATCACATCAATATTCGGAAAGTGGTACGGACCGCCGGCATGACCGGCCATTCGCTCCAACACCTTCATTCCCACGCTCGCATACGGTCCGCTATCTCCGACGGCTCGCACCTTGAGCGCTGTGAGCAAACCCTCGCCGTCACACGATGCCGTGTACTCCATGCGGATGGGGTGGCGCTTGGCATGCATCAACAGGCTTTCTTCACGACTCAACGTGCATTTCACTGGCTTGTCTAGGAGCCAAGCGGCGAGTGCGGCATGGGCTTGATTGCTCATGTCTTCCTTGCCCCCGAACGCGCCACCATTGGTGACGAGTTCGACGGTGACATCTTCATTGGCGATGTTCAACACTCGGGCGATGTCATTGCGATCATCCCAAATACCCTGCCCGCCGGAATAGACATGAATTGTGCGCCGGCCATTGGAAGTGGTGGGCACGGCCAGCGAGCTTTCCGGTTCGAGGAACGCATGCTCCACGCGTTGGGTTTGGAATGTCTCGGACACGACATGGGGACTCGATGCGAACGCCGCCTCCACATCCCCGCGTGAGTATGTACTGGTGCTCAAAATATTAGTTGTTGTCTGCCATACCGCGATATTTTCTGGATCGTCGTTGGCAATTGCAATCGCAGGATCGGTGATCGGAGCGATGGGTCGGTAGTCCACGGCAATGAGTTGTGCCGCATCTCGAGCGTGCTGTCGTGTATCGGCAACGACAATCGCCAGAACATCACCGGCATACGATGTCCGTCCACCAATGGGAATCATCACCGGCCAATCCTTATGAATGATGCCGACCATCAATTCTCCTGGAATGTTTGCCGCGGTATAGATCGCACTGACACCATCGCACTTTGCGGCCGCGGTTGCGTCAATCGAAAGGATGTCGGCGCGGGCATGTGTCGTGAAGTGGAGCGCAGCGTGCAATAGTCCAACCATTCGAATGTCGTCAACATATCCCCGGTCGCCGAGTGCCAACTCGGATGCCTCGTACTTTCTGCTTCGAGATCCGATTCCGCCGGTCGCGGCGAGGACAGGTCGCTCATCTCTGGCGATCATCTCAATGGCATCCAATATCTTGACGTAGCCCGTGCATCGACACAGGTGGGCGCCAAGATGACGAGCCATGTCATCTCGTTTCAACGCCGCTCCCTTCTTATCGATCTGAGCCTTGGCCCGAACAATTATTCCCGGGATGCAAAAGCCACACTGCAAGCCGCCACAGGCCGAGAATGCATCGGCATAACGCTTGCGTTCTTCGACGGAAAGACCTTCCAAGGTGGTGATCGATGAACCGGCAATCTTGGCAAGTGATTGTTGACAGCTAACAATTGACTTGCCATCCACCAAGACGGTGCAACAACCGCACTGGCCAGTCGGTGAGCACCCATCTTTCGGAGAAGTGACATCCAACTCTTCGCGCAACGCGGCAAGCAGATGGGGGTGATCGGACCTCACCGTCACCGCTTCTCCATTGAGTTGAAAACTCACGGAATCGACAACGGTGGTGGGGTCTGATGTAGACATCGATTGATCTTCGCCTTTACATTTTGTTAACCCGGTGAAGGTTACGCTAGTCGAATCTCACGCCCCGCTGTGAGGCGATGGAACCGTACATTTCGGGGCGGCGGTAACGATCGAAGTCAAACAGGGTGGTTTTGTATCGGTCGCACCAATCGAGGTCACATGTGGCAACAATTAATTCGTCGTCATTGCCAGTGGCCTTGGCCAGAACTTCGCCGGATGGGGCGATAATGCACGAGTCGGCCAGCCCCTCGACGCCTTCTTCGATGCCGCCTTTGGCTACGCCTACGACGAAGGTGCCATTTTGATACGCGCCGCTTTGCATCACCAGCGCGTTATGAAAGCCCTGCAGGCGATCCTGTGACGGGTCGGGTACATAGTGAATGGGAGTGTTATACCCACACAGAATCAATTCGACGCCTTTCAACCCCATCACTCGATAACTCTCCGGCCATCGTCTGTCATTACAGATCATCATCCCGACGCGACCGCCAAAGGCGGGCCACACTCCGAATCCCTCCATGCCTGGCTTGAAGTAGTAGCGCTCGGCATGTTGAAATGGGCGCTCAGGTTCGAAAGTCTCATGACCAGGGATGTGCACCTTGCGGTATGTCGCAATAGTGGCGCCATCCTGACCAACGAGAATTTGCGAATTGTAGCGCTCACCTTCGGGAGTGAGTTCGGCGAATCCGAGTGAGAAGCCAATTCCAAGACGGCGGGCCTCGTCGAACAGAGGAGCTGTGGACGGTGAGGGCATTGCCGTTTCGTACCAATGATCGGCTTCCGAAATGTCCTCCACGAACCAGCGGGGGAAAAATGTTGTCAGCGCAAGTTCCGGATACACAACGAGATCGCAATGAGAGGACTGTGCCTGATGTAGAATCTCGATCAATCGTTGTACGACCGATTCACGGGAATCAGCTTTCTGAATTGGTCCGAGTTGGGCGGCGCCGACGACGACATTTCGAGTCATGTCGGGAGATCCATCTCCGCCAATTTAAGCATCACGTGAAGCAATACATTAGATCCAGCGTGCAGATCGGAAACCGGCGTGTGCTCGGCGGGATTATGACTAATACCTTTCACGCTCGGAACGAAGATCATCCCCGATGGACAGACACGGGCGATCATTTGAGCATCGTGGCCCGCGCCCGAAGGCATACGTTGCACCGAATGCGCAAAGGAAATCGCCGTTTCTTCGACGCAGTCGATCACCCGACGGTCAAATTCGACCGGTTCAAATCGCGCCAGTGTTCGCGTCTCAATCGAGACGCCCTCGGCCCGCGCAAGTTTGTCAACGAATGCAGCGATCTCGGCTTCTGCTTTTTGCAACAACAACTCATCGGTATTTCGAATATCAAGTGTGATTGTGGCGCGGGCGGGGACAACATTGATGAGATTCGGATGTATGTCGATCTTGGCAGCGGTGCACACCTGATTTCCGCCCAGTCTGAGCGCCAACTTTCGGGCGAACACGGCAATCTCGGCCGCCACATAGGCGGGATCGTGGCGCATATTCATTGGTGTCGTGCCGGCATGATTTGATTGGCCAACAATTGTTAGTGCCTGCCAAGAAATGCCCTGTACTCCGGTGACGGCACCGATGAGAATCTGCTGTGCCTCCAACACGGGCCCCTGTTCGATGTGCACTTCGACGAATGCATGAGGTGCCGGCCCGGGACACGGAAGCGGTCCGGCATAGCCAATTCGAGCCAGCTCGTCTCCCAGGCGTGCGCCATCGATCGAAGTGGTGTCGAGCGCCACTTCGAGAGGCAGTCCGCCAACATACACGAGCGATCCGAGCATGTCGGGCGCAAATCGAGCACCTTCCTCGTCAGTGAAGAATCCCACCGCCAGAGGACGCGCCGGTCGATATCCGGCTCGTTGACAGGTTTCGATTACTTCCAACCCGGCCAAAACCCCATAGTTGCCGTCGTACTTCCCACCCGTGCGCACGGTATCAATGTGCGATCCCGTCATGACAGGCGAACCCGTTCCTACCTTCCAAGTTCCGACTACGTTTCCAATCGAGTCAATTCCGATCTCAAGATCCAGATCTTTCATCCACGACAACACCAAATTTCGTCCATCGCGGTCCTCATCGGTGAGAGCGAGTCGACAATTGCCACCACCGTCGATGGGAGCGATTTCTGCAAGGGCAAATATTCGTTGCATGAGTCGATTTTCGTCGGTTCGCAAGTGCGCGAAATCACTCGTCGTCGCCACGATAGCAAGTGTACGAGTTTCGTCTAAGGCAATTGATGAGCAATGATTGAAAGATGATTGATATGCAAAGACTCGCCTTGGCCCAGGCGGCCGAAGACGAGCGATTTGTCGACACACATCGAACCTCCGCAGAGTTATCAAAACAGGCACAACAGTCAATGCTGGGTGGGGTCCCGATGCCGTGGATGACACGCTGGCCGGGCACTCATCCTATTTTTGTCGATCGTGCATCCGGGGCCCGATTCGTCGACGTGGATGGAAATGAGTTCGTGGACTTCTGTCTCGGCGATACCGGTGCGATGACGGGTCATGCTCATCCCGCCGTCGCCGATGCCATTTCGCGACAGGCCCGGCAAGGTCTGACGACGATGTTGCCGTCTCGAGATTCAATCTGGGTCGCAGACGAATTGACGCGCAGGTTCGGACTTCCGAAGTGGCAATTCACCCTCAGTGCGACTGACGCGAATCGATTTGTGTTGCGATTGTCTCGGTACCTTACGAAGCGACCCAAGGTCGTGGTCCACGATTGGTGCTACCACGGCACAGTGGATGAAACCCTTGTTATTCTCGATCGCGACGGTCGGACTACGAGCAGGAGGGGAGCAATCGGTCCCCAGGTTGATCCCATGCTGACAACCAGAGCCGTTCCATTCAATGATCTTGAGGCACTGGAAGCAGCCCTTGCCACATTCGATGTGGCGTGTGTATTGATGGAACCGGCGTTGACCAATATTGGAATCGTTCTGCCCCAACCCGGATATCACGATCGGGTTCGCACGTTGACGCGGCAGTACGGTGCGCTGTTGGCAATGGATGAAACGCACACGATTTCGGCCGGTCCGGGTGGATGCACCAAGGAATGGGGACTGGACCCGGATTTTGTGGTGATCGGCAAAACCATCGGTGGCGGCGTTCCGGTCGGAGCATTTGGCATGGCGCAAGGCGTTGCCGAAGAGTTGTCGGCAGTGATGGCGAGCCACGAGGTGGATGTATCGGGAATCGGCGGCACATTAAGTGGAAGTGCTCTGGCCATGGCAGCGGTGCGGGCGACACTGTCTAACTCGCTGCGGAAGGATCAATTTGAATACACAGTTCCGCTTGCCACGCGTTGGGCGTCCGGGGTTGAGGCTGCTTGTGCTGAACATGGATTGGAATGGCATGTCCAGCAGCTGGGTTGTCGGGTCGAGTATTGGTTCTGTCCGCCTCCACAGAATGGATCCGATGCGGCGGCCGCGGTCAGACCAGAGCTTGAAAAATTTCTGCATCTATTTGCCTTGAATCGTGGCGTTCTGTTGGCCCCATTTCACAACATGGCGTTAATGTCGACGTTTCACTCTTCCGACGATGTCGATCGCCATTCGGAGGTGTTCTCGCAATCGTTGAGTGCGATCGTATCGTGATTCGAAAACCCTGATTCGTGAACCTCGACCAATACATCGTTGTGGCATGCATCGTCTTATTTGCCTCGTGTGTTCAGTCCATCTTCGGTTTTGGTTTTGCCTTGCTATCGGTCCCATTGATGGTCACAGTTATCGACCTGCGAATCGCCGTAGTCGTCTCGGCAATTGTCGGAACGGTAAGTACTTCTGGTCAGGCTTGGCACATGCGCAGTCAACGCGACAAAGTGCTGACTCGGCGTTTCATCGTCTCGTCCTGTATCGGGGCGCCTTTTGGACTTGCCGCATTTGTCTTGGTGCCACAGAGTCTCCTCAAGATTGTTCTTGGAGTGACAGTCCTATTTGGTGTTGCAGTGTTGAGTCGAGGATTGGACCTGCGGTCGACACACCACTCATTTGATTGGTTAATGGGCATACTCAGCGGAGTCCTATTGATGTCAACTTCTACAAATGGACCACCGCTCGTATTTAACCTGCATGCCAGACGAACCGACCCACAGACCACCAGGGCGACCCTCAATTCGGTTTTTGCAGTCACTGGAGCGGTTAGTACCAGCCTGTTTATCGCCTCTGGCAAAGTGTCAAGGGAAATTCTTGCCGTTTCCGCAATTGCGGTACCAACAATGATCTTTGGGGTTTATGTAGGTAGCCAATTACGTCGTCGAATCGCCGTGGAACGATTTCGACAGTTGGTGTTGGTACTGCTCGTAATCAGCGGTATCAGCAGCATTGTAAGTGCAATCGTCTAGCGAGCGAACAACTGCATCCACGCCTCCTTGGTTGGAGGCTTAAACACATAATTCGTCCTTCGTACGACGTCCATGTATTCATGTGCGGGATCCGAGTATCGATGCCCCGGATAAATAATTGTGCGATCTGGAAGGGATGCGAGAAGTTGAAGGCTTTCATACATTTGTCCCGGGTCGCTTCCCGGTAGGTCGGTGCGCCCGCATCCGTCAAGGAACAGCGTGTCGCCCGCAACTAGTGAGTCTTCGACGTAAAAACATTGGCTTCCCGGTGTATGTCCCGGAGTGTGCACCATTGCGATGTCTATTGACCCAATCCGAACGATGTCACCAGAATCGTGCTGGCAGAGATGGTCGGCGGTGACGCCAGTGGCGCGCATCACCCATTGCGTTTCCGTGCGTTGAACATGAATTGGCACATCAATTCGTTCGAGAAGTGTGGATATTCCTTCGATGTGTAAACCCATCATTGAACCACCCACATGATCTGGGTGATAGTGGGTAGCGAATACATCGGTGATTGTCATGCCATCGTCGAGCGCTATCTTGACGAGTTCGTCCACAGCGTACGCGGGATCGACGATCACACATTGCCCCAAGCTGCGGTCACCTATGAGATAGACGAAGTTCACCATTTGGGCGGCGGTGGGATCTCCACGGGCGAAGTCGACGCCTGAGAGCAATTGGCGGAAATAGAGTCGGTCATGAACATTCATGGATTCGTCGGCGACCATCACCGATAAACATACTCACCACCGATCTACGCTTACATCGATGGTCTCCGCAAATTCACCTCAAATACTTAAGTCAACTGACCGAATTATTATCGGTCATGAATTGGTTGAGGTAGGCGAGGATCTGGCCGTGGCGTTCGGTGAAGGGGATCGGCTGCTGGGGATTTCCGAAACGAAGGAGATATTGCACCTTCGCCGGGAGGATATCGATCTGGTTTCCGGATGTGTCACTCGCTCCCTGACGGCTTTCGACAAACTTCGCGCGGTGAGCGAGGAATCAATCCGTTCATTTTTCGCTCGCTTTACCGCTCTATTGTCCGACCGAGATGTCATGGAGCGTGTTTATTCTGCAAATGCGATCGATATTGGCGATGCGAAATTGAGAGGTCGAGCCACAACCCGTCTCGAATTGACCGAGTCCATGAGACTTCAAATGATCGACTCACTTGGCATTTGGGAGAATCAGATTGGAACTCGCGAGATCACTCTTGAACGAATTGAGCACGAAGACTGGTCCGTCGAGTCCGTGAGCGCACCGTTGGGAGTTATCGGTTTCGTATTTGAAGGGCGCCCGAATGTGTTTGCCGATGCCACCGGCGTGTTGCGATCGGGCAATACCTGCGTGCTACGAATTGGCGGCGATGCGTTGCGAACGGCTTCGGCAATCATGGAATGTGCGATTGCTCCCGCACTCCGAGATAGCGGATTGCCCGGCGATGCAATTCAACTGATCAACTCCAAATCCCGCGCCGCAGGTTGGGCCCTATTCAGTGATGCTCGGATTGCCTTGGCGATAGCCAGAGGTAGTGGCACCGCTGTCGCCCAATTGGGAGCTGTCGCCCGCCAGGCAGGTATTCCCGTGAGTTTGCACGGAACCGGTGGGGCGTGGTTCGTTGCCGGTGCCAGGGCCGATGTCCAGTGTTTCGAAGAAGCCGTCCGTAACTCTCTAGACCGAAAGGTGTGCAACACCCTCAATGTGGTGTGCATACCTCGATCGCGAACCCACGATCTCATACCTGCGTTCGAGCGAGGCCTGGTCGCCGCTGCAACCGCTCACGGCACGGTTGGCATTGCTCATTATGTAGGCGATCGACTTCCCATTGAATGTCGTCTCAACGGGGACTTGGATGCACGCCTTATCGACGAATCGCAACTGCCGACGGAATGGGAATGGGATGCTGTCCCGGAATGCAGTGTTGTAGTCACGGAGGATATTTTCCATTCGGTCTCCCTATGTAATCGATATAGTCCGCAATTCATCGTCTCCGTGATCAGTTCCGACAAATCCGAACATGAATTTGTGTGGAAGGCGGTAAATGCTCCGTTCGTGGGCAATGGAATGAGTCGCTGGGTGGACGGTCAATTTGCCTTGCTGCGGCCGGAACTTGGATTATCAAACTGGAATTATGGTCGCTTGCTCGGGCGCAGTGGAATCTTGTCTGGGGATAGCGTGTTCACGGTTCGATTGCGAGCGACGATGCAAGGATCGTCTTTGCATCGCTAGCCTGCCCAAATTATGGAGTCAGCTCGATGTTGTCAATGAGCCGCACACTTCCAATGGTGGCGGCCAACAGGACTATGGCGGGACTATCGACTACTTCGATCGCGGCGAGATTTGCAATATTCACGCACACTAGATAGTCAACAGAAATATCAGGGAATTTGTTGAGAGTAGAACGACCGGTCAGTTCGAGTTGGCGAGGATTGGTAACACCTGCCTGAAAACAGGACTCTATTGCACATAGCGACTCAAATAGTTTTGTCGCCAGCTTTCGGTCTGCCGGAGTTAAACGAGTGTTGCGGCTAGAGATTGCCAAACCATCCTCATCGCGAACGGTCGGCGCACTGGCGATGCGAGTACTCGGATGGCGTTCTGCGCACATTTGACGAATGAGAACCAATTGCTGAAAGTCCTTTTGACCAAAGATCGACACATGGGGCGTAACGATCTCGAACAAACGGTCAACGACGGTCAGTACCCCATCGAAATGACCTCGGCGATGCTCTCCTTCGTATAGGTCACCAAGTTGTCCGGACGATATCGAGGTGTTGGAAGTTGTTGGATGTACTTCCTCAATTGTGGGAGCAAAGACCGCGTCTATTCCCTGCTTTCGGCAGATCTGTAAGTCGGCATCAAATGGTCGGGGATAATTCGCCAGGTCGTCCTTGTCGTCAAATTGGAGTGGATTGACAAATATTGAAACGATGACTTTGTCGGCCATGGATCTCGCCTGTTTCATTAACGCGACATGGCCTTGATGCAACGCGCCCATGGTCGGCACAAATGCAAGTGTGGAATTGCTTGGCAACGTGGAGCGCCAGGCGCGAACTTCGCTTGCCCTAGTGAAAAGAGTGGGAATCATCCGGCCAACTACCGTCGCGCACCTCTAAGGCGAATTGGGCGCAGGCGGCAATGCTCGATTCTCGCAAATTGACGAACGACTTGGTGAATTTCAGTTGTCGTGTGGTGAGCCCAAGAATGTCATGCAAGACGAGAACCTGTCCGTCGCACTCCGGCCCCGCACCAATGCCAATTGTCGGAATGCTCACCTTGTGGGTGATGGAGGCCGCCAAGTCGCGGGGCACACCCTCGATAACTATTGAAAACGCTCCCGCTTGTTCCACCGCGTGGGCGTCTTCGAGAAGTCTCTCCTTACCTCCGGCCTCGCGTCCGTCCTGGCGGCCCTGAACCCGATGCCCGCCCATGCGGTGATAACTCTGGGGCGTGAGCCCGATGTGACCCATTACGGGAATGTCGACTCGAACAATTGCCGAAATCGTGTCAAACATCGGCAAACCGCCCTCAAGTTTGACCGCACCGGCACCAGCCTTGATCAGTCGAACCGAACTTTGAATCGCCCGCTCGGGGCTCACCTGGTAGGAACCAAAAGGCAGGTCGGCGACTATCAATGAGTTTGGTTGAGTGCGCGCGACCATCTTGACGTGGTATTCCATCTCGTCGAGAGTGACCGGAAGCGTCGTGGAATTACCTTGAACAACCGTGCCAACCGAATCTCCAACGAGAATGACATCTATTCCGGCCTCGTCAACAATCTCGGCAAAAGTGGCGTCGTATGCCGTGACCATGGTTATCCGACGACTCTCACGTTTCATTGCCATAAGCGCGGGTACGGTTACCTTTGGCATTAGTTAAAGGCTATCTACGGACCGCGCAGATAGCCTCGGCACATGCTCGGGCACAGAGTACGAACTTGGGTTGGTGATTCAATTGCCAATTGTTGGAAACTCATTTCAACACTTGCGGCGATTGGTCCAGACTCTCGCCGGGCCAGACAATTCGGATCATTCGGGGCACACAGTATTATCTGCTTTCCACCGACCACAATCTTTAACGAGCAATACATTCACATCGGCTCGAACACAATGATCGGCGAGCATGTGGCCCTTTCGGCGGGAATGATGCCTGGTCAGCTTTGCGTGACGAATCCGGTCGTAAAGATTGGAGATCGATGCCTCATAGGGCGGGGCAGTGGCATCGTCGGACATTTTTCGATCGACATTGGCAACGATGTGTGGACGGGACATCATGTCTATATCACCGATCAAAACCATGCCTATCTGCAGCTGGACATCCCGATCTCACAACAGACGCAGCCGGAACGTGCCGTGGTTATTGGCGACGGATCATGGATCGGATACGGCACCGTCATTCTGCCGGGTTCGATCATTGGCAAACATGTCGCGATCGGCGCCAATTCGGTTGTCACAGGCACGATTCCGGACTACAGCGTCGCCGTGGGAGCGCCGGCAAGAGTTATCAAGCAATATGTTCCAGGCGACGGCTGGAGACCGTCGTTGGAATTTGAGCAAAAGAATTGAGCGGTCGAATCGACCCATTCTTGGCTACACAGAAAGATCGATTGGCGGTTTGCACGATTTTAGGTGGTTGTCCGTGGCAAAGGTAGCTAATTTCTCGCTCAGCGGAAGTTGGTCAACCCGACTTTCGGCAAACGGCACATTGATTCCGTTCCTTAGTTGGCTGGTGTAGTTGCGACGATCGTCGATATAAGTTCGGTAGTCGTTGAGCCAAAGAGGTACAATTGCTGCGCCCTTGGCGTCAGCAATTGGTAATGCCGCGATCTCCTGAACCATATTTTCCAGTGTGTCGGTTGCTAAATCAACGATGTCTGCTCGTTCGGCAAGAGCATTCGGACCGGATTCGCTAACTAATCGTAAATCGATGAGTGACTCACGCTGTTTCTGTGCAGCGATACAAATCTCGTCGGAGCTTTGCCTCCATTGTTCATCGGAGACTCTGTTCACGACTTCCTTGGAGGCAAAAAAAAGTGCGTAAATCCACATCGCACAAATTCCGAGAATAATTATCGAGAGAGTGGCACGAGTGAAGATCTTCATTCATTGCAATGTAGGCGACATTCGCGCCGTGAACTGCTAGAAAAGAGTGAGACATGAGTAACGTATCCACCTCCCAAGCGAACACCGAAAGCGGATCAAACTTCGGTCTACAGGAAAGTGAAAGCCGGCTGAAAAGCGCGTACCGCCTGTTATCGGCGCTCGTTCGGGTTCACCCTAGGCTGTTCATCACCGCGGTAGCCGGCGCAACCCTCTTCGGCCTGTGCACGGTGGCTTCGGCGCTAGGCGTTCGTTGGATGGTGGACCGGGTGATCTTGCCCAGATTTAACGAGGGACGCACCGATACCCGTGCCTTACTCATAGGGGCGATCCTGGTGATCGGAATTGGGTTGTTGCGAGCGGTGGGCGTTGTGCTCAGGCGGGGATTCGCTGGTGCTTCTAGTTGGAGAACGGCGGAAACGGTTTCGCTCGATGTCTTATACCGAATAGTGGCCCAACCCTCAACTTGGCATCGTCGACATATGACCGGCGACCTGGTGGCTCGTGTCGGAGTGGATTCGGACGCGGCCGTGGCGGTTATTGGACCGATGCCCTTTGCCAGCGCCGTTGTCGTGATGTTGGTGGTTTCGGGAGCGTGGCTACTCATCGTTGACATACCGCTCGGAATGCTGGCGATAATCGTATTTCCGTTGCTGTTGATCCTAAATGTTGGTTATCAGCGTCGAATCGATACGCATTACAAAACCGCCCAGGACGAACTTGGTTTGCTTTCGGAGGCCGTACACGAAAGTTTTGACGGTGTCATGGTGGTCAAGGCATTCGGGGCGGAGATGCGGGAAACGGAACGACTCTCGCACATCACCGGTCGACTAAAGGATGCGCGTACAAAAGCGGTGATACTGCGGTCCACGTTCGAGGCCCTACTTGACGCCATTCCATCGTTTGTCAACATTGTCTTGTTGGTGGTTGGCGCTCATCGTGTCCAATCGGGTGCCATGACCGTTGGGGAACTGACCAGTTTTGTCTATCTCTTCACGCTGTTGATATTTCCGTTGCGAATCATAGGCTATGTCTTTAGTGAAGTACCGCACTCGCTGAGTGGATGGAATCGCACTCGGCAGATAATTGACGAGCCACTTGTACCCGATCCTCGGGCATCCATTAACCCTGCACCCGCCAACACCGCGATTGTGGTCTCGGATATATCGATTGCGTACGCCGATCAATCCATCTTGAAACATTTGTCGCTACAGATTGACAGTTCGATGACAGTCGCAATCGTTGGAGCGACCGGATCGGGCAAGACCACCTTGCTGCACGCAATCGCCGGCCTCATACCAGTCGACGAAGGTTCGATCGCTGTGATGTCCGGCGGAGTTGGGATGGTCTTTCAGGAGGCATTCGTATTCGCCGATACCTTGCGCTTTAACGTCACGCTAGGAGACGACATTTCAGATGAGGTCGTGCTGGCCGCCCTTGAGGTCGCGGCCGCCATGGAGTTTGTCTCCAAATTTGAATCGGGTCTTGACACGGAACTTGGCGAACGAGGGGCGAGCCTTAGCGGTGGTCAGCGACAGCGTGTCGCCCTGGCCAGGGCGATTGCTCATCGATGCCCTGTGCTACTACTCGACGACACGACATCGGCGCTCGATCCAACGACCGAGTCGATAGTGATCGAAAATCTCCGTCGTCAACAGTCGATTGGTGCCACGCTGATTGTGGCCTCCCGGCCATCGACTATTTCCTTGGCAGATGAGGTGTTATATCTGGCCAATGGAGTAATTGTCGACCATGCGCCTCATGCGACGCTGATGGCCCAAAATGTCGAGTACAGAGAACTACTGGAAGCCTTCGAGCAGGATCGCCGAGAAAAGTAATGACTCAGCCAGACGTTCGCTTCGAAACTGTTCGCACGATAAGCCGCGGTGTCGATGTCGCGCCTTCGTTTAGGCGAGGGCTCGGCATCACCTTTTTGCTGGCGGTGGTGGGATCGGGTGCCCGACTGGTGATCCCAATTATTGTTCAGCAAAGTATCGACAAGGGGTTACGACCCGGAGACATCGACATTGGCTTTGTGACCAGGTTGGGAATCATCGGGGCAATAAGCGTATTTGTTTCCGCCTACGCGCTACGGCTTTCGGCGATGCGGCTCGGTGTTCGCGCCGAGGAAGGTTTGTACACCCTGCGGGTCAAACTATTTGATCACATTCATCGCCTTAGTTTGGCGGATCATAATGAGGAGCGCCGCGGAGCCCTCGTCTCGCGTGTGACCAGCGATATCGAAACCCTGACGAATTTCTTCTCTTGGGGCGGTCTTGCATGGCTGCTCGATGGGTCTCAGATTTTGGCCGTTTCGATCGTGATGGTGGCATACGACTGGCGGCTTGCCCTGGTTGCATTTGTTGTCGCGGCCCCACTCGTGTTCGTGCTCAAAGCTGTGCAACACCGACTCGTCGAGGCCTACAACTTGACGCGAGTTCGAAATGCGACACTCCTCGGAATGGTTGGAGAACTATTTGCCGGGGCCGATACTCTTCGGGTTTACGATGCCTCCCCGCACATGGTCAATCGGGTGCGAGGAACGGTGCGCAGTCGGGCCGATAGCAATATTCGGGCCGGGTTTATCGGCGCATTTCTATTTCCTTCCGGCGAAGTGTTCTCTGTGTTTACCGTCGTTGCTGTTGTGACTTGTGGTGTGGCCATCGGACCAACCGGAGGTCTGACCGCGGGCGCACTTGTCGGGTTTGTGTTCCTGACATTTCGATTCTTGGAACCGATTGCGGAATTCACGGAGGTTATCGATCACACTCAGACCGCAGTCGCCGGACTGCGACGGGTCCTGAGCGTACTTGACACGCCTATTGGTCCACCCGCGCCAGAATTTCCGCAACCCTTGCCGGCAGGCGCTCTCTCCGTCGATGTAAAGAATGTGAGTTTTTCCTACGGCTCGCGATTGGATAGCCAGGACGACGATCTACCAGTACTATCTGCAATCAATTTCTTGATACCGGCCGGACAACATGTCGCATTGGTGGGCGAGTCCGGTTCCGGAAAGACGACACTGGCGCGATTGGTTGCCCGTTTGGCCGACCCGACCGTTGGGGCGATATTTCTGGGTGGGGTCATGGTCAATCGCGTGGCTAACGACGATCTTCGGACTCGGCTCACTGTGGTTCCCCAAGAGCCCTTTCTCTTTTCTGAAACTATTCGGTACAACCTTCAATTTGCGGTTCCCATGGCGTCCGATTCCGATTTGATAGAGGCAATATCCGAACTACAACTAACGGATTGGTTTGAATCACTGCCGAGTGGCCTTGATACCCACGTCGGGAAGCGAGGCGGATCATTATCGGCAGGCGAGCGACAGCTGGTTGCTCTGATACGGGCATTTCTTGTCCGACCCGACATTCTGATTCTCGATGAGGCGACGTCGGCGGTCGACGCGCTCACCGAAATTCGAATTGCTCGGGCATTCGATCGTGTGTCGGTGGGGCGAACGACAATCTCGATTGCCCACAGGCTTTCCACCGCGGCAAGAGCGGACCGGATAGTTGTGTTGGAACATGGCCGCTTGGTCGAGGACGGTACTCACGAATCGCTCATTGGTCGGGAGGGGCAGTACTCACGAATGTACGATGCGTGGTTGGCTTCGACCAACGCCGATAGCGAAGTGCGCGGTGTCTGAGAGGCTTGCCATGAGGGCAGTATCGCTGGCCGTTCCAATTTTTCTCGTAGTCGCGTTGGGTGCATGCAGTTCAATCGCCGAACGCAAGGCGCTGTGCGATCGTTCGGCCGGCCTCGAAAACGAACTTTCTGTGGTTGGGCAAACCATCGAGGAAATCACCAATGCCACACCGGAACAACTGGCCAATACATTTACCGTAACAATTGCCACGCTGGCAACGTTGCACGACCTTGGTCCATCTTCGCTGCGAAGCGATTTCGGTCTGCTACTCGGGGTGTACCAATCGTTGGGGGCGGCAATTGAAGCCACTGGCTGGGATGGATCCGTGGCCGTGGAAGATCGCGTTGTACTTGCAGCTCGTGCCGGACTGCTGTCGAACGCAGTCGTCGAGGCTCGCGAGTCGATTCAAAGATATGTAATTGATAACTGTTCGACGGGATTCAGCATCGAAAATGATCAGTTCGCTGGTACGGCAACGACTCTGCCAAATCCAGCAATCGCGGAGGAAAATGCTCCCGATCCGACAACCGGATTTGACAACGATGATTCGATCGCCAGTTCGTACGGATACTTTGTTGCTGAACAATTTAGTCTGGCAATCACAAATGATCAGGCGATCTGTATCGGCCGGTCGTTTATGGACCAAGCAATTTCAGATCCACAATCTGTCGACGATGCGTACACTGAATTTGTATCCGCAACTCTCCTCGCGTGTGGAGTCGAAGCGGACATCTCTGAATCTTGATCTTTCGCGGAGTAAGTTAACTAGATGGAATTCACTCTCATTCGGCATGCCGAACCGGAATGGGTGAAGGATGGCCTGAGCGTTGTAAACCCACCGCTTACCGCTCGGGGTTTTGCCCAGGCCGAGCACTTGGCAGCAAGATTGGCAACCACTCACTTTGATCACATCTATATTTCACCGCTGTTGCGGACACGCCAAACCGCAAGGCCATTACTTGAATTGACTGGACGCGAGGAAGTGATTGAGCCGTGGCTGGAGGAAATCCGCGAACCTTCGTGGCATGGCGCGCCGGCCGAACAGACGATCAAGGCATATCGGGACGAAGTTGAGAGAAATGCAGAAGATCGATGGTCGGGACTGGAAGGGGGTGAGTCCGTTCGAGATTTCGTGTCCCGAATTCACGCCAGTTGCGCAAAGTTTCTATCCGATCGAGGGGTCCATCGCCTGGATCAACCGCTTCCGGTTTGGCATATCGAAGATCCCACCGACAGCATCGCCCTGTTTGCGCATGCGGGCACAGACAGCGTTCTCATTTGTCACTTTCTTGGACTCCAATCCACCCCGTGGGAATGGGAGAGATTTATTATCAACCATGCATCAATTACGACGATTAGAGCAATGAAACTTGGTGACGGATATACGTTCAGTCTCACATCTCTTAGTGATAGTGAGCATCTTGAGCGCGAAAGTCGAACCCGTTAAAGGCTGATTCGAGATTGTCGGTTTGCAAGATATTTCAGTGTGGGCGGCAGAGATCTCACCTTCCGCCGCACCACACTTCACGCTGATTAGCTCAGTCGTGAATCAAGATTGAAACGCTACAACGGTCAGGACTGCGGGAGCACTTCTGTCGCATTGCAGGCGTCGACAACCTTGACGACCTGGTAAGGATTAACTGCATCACCGCCGAATGGATGCACTTCGAAATGTAGGTGTGGTCCTCCGGCATTTCCGGTCGCGCCGACGTAGCCGATAATCTGTCCGGCTCGCACCGGAGTTCCAACCCCGATACCGGCGGCAAATGAATCGAGATGGGCGTAGAAGAAGTAGGTTCCATCGGATTGCGAAAGGCGAAGCGCATTACCGCTGAGAGACCCGCCTGCTGTGACTTGGGAAATTACTCCATCCACCACCGCGTAAAGCGCCTTGCCTGTGGCGGCCGTGATGTCCACTCCGATGTGCAATCGTCCACCCGAGCGAGGTTCGTGCCAAGAGTTGGTAAATGAGCACAGACCCTGCACAGGGAAGACCTTGATGACGGTGATGCCGAGGCTTTCGACGCTCGGCAGCACACCGAGAGCGATAGCCGTGCGCACGTCAAGTGACTTGGTCACGGGAATTGCCTGCGACTCTTGAAATTTTCCGATCGAAATGGCGGTCGCTATGCCAAAGACACCGTCGGCTCCACCTTTCACTTCAATGCCGGTGGCGACAAGGGCGTTTTGAACCAATCGCACGGCTTCGCTTCGTTGACCGAGTGTCGGTAGCGAGTCGATTGTTAGGGGAGTGGACACCGGGGTAGCCGAAGCCGCGACAGACGCAACTGGCTTATTTATCGCACCGAGTGCCACCGAAGTAGCTTCGTCAAGGACGCCGTTGGCCGGCAGGTTATGACGACTCTGGAAGGCCGCCAAGGCGGCGATCGTCGCAGTCCCATAGATTCCGTCCACGCCGCCATTCACAGTAATTCCATTGCGCAGAAG
>CAYGOJ010000010.1:0-26262 GCA_964351545.1 uncultured Acidimicrobium sp. | reverse complement strand
GTTCGGACCCCATACGCCGATGGTGCATAAGGCGGAACTCATGTCGGTAAAGATCACCGAACCATCGGTTGGCATGTGCCGATTGAACCAATAATTATCCCGGCCCCCGTCGAACGCTCCGGTGATGACCCGAAAGTGTTCGTCGCCTAGGCGCATGATCGTGAGGTCTCCTCGAAATCCGCCATCGGGAGTAAGTAGTGGCGTGTAGACCGATCGACCTACCGGAACATCGACATTGTTTACGGTCATGTATTGCAGAAAATCCTTGGCTCCACTTCCGGTGAAGTCAAATTCGTTGAACGCCGTCAGATCGACCATGCCCACCGATTCACGCATCGCTAGATGCTCGGCATTGGTAATGGGCGACCACCAGCGCGCATCCCATTCGTGTGGCCGAGGGTCGCACTTGCCCTTGTATTTCTCCAGCAGTGAAGCGTTGGTTTCAAACCATTGCGGTCGTTCCCAACCGCGGGCATCAAAGAAGGTCGCGCCGCTTGCTTCCTCGCGGGGATAGAAGGGGCTGCGCCGCATGTCGCGTTGCGAGGTCCATTGCTCGCGTGGGTGGACGATGCCGTAGGTCTTGTTGAAGTGCTCGTTGCATCGTGCATATATATGGTGCTCGGTGCGTTCATGCGGATAGAAACGACTGATGTCCGATGAATGGGCGTCGCACAGATGCGGATAGCCATATGTCATCCACTCGGCAACGAGTTGGGCGATCCCAGGTCCTTCCTTGATCCACACAGCCGCCGCGGACCATAGTTTCTTGACCTCCACCGTTTCGCCCAATACCGGCATCGCGTCGGGAGTTAGCGAGAGCAATCCATTGATCGAATACTTGATTTCGGCATCCCCGAGCATCTCCATAAGTTCGATCGCCTGTTCCATCTGTGGATCGAAGTCGTCTTGCGTCAGTGGAAGTTCGGTCGGCGACAGTGCCGAGTTTTCGATCGAAGGAATGTCATTCGGATGATGGAAAATTGCACGGTGGGCATACGAGCCAACTTCCATCGATCCGGCTGTCTGTCGCTCGTAGCAAAAGGTATCCATGTCGCGAATGATTGGATAGGCGACTTCCGTGTTCGATCTTTGCAAAACGTCGATCGGGCCGACATCGGCCATCTGGTGCACTGCCGGGGTAAGAGGAATAGTTGCCCCGGCCATCTCGGCAATTCGTGGGCTCCATACTCCGCATGCGATGACCACGTATTCGGACTCGATTCGGCCTTTGGTTGTTACGACCGCCTTGATAGTTCCATTGTCAACCTCAAGATCGAGCACTTCGGTATTTGCGAATACCGTCAAATTGCCGGCCTTGACAGCACTCTCGCGCAGCAGGGTTCCCGTCTGCAACGAGTCAACCACAGACACGCTTGGCGTATAGAAACCGCCAAGAAGAATTTTTTCATTGATAAACGGAACCAGTTCTTTAATTTCTGCCGGCGTTAGTAGTTGAGCTTCGATTCCCCAAGCTTTCGCCGACGTCATTCGCCTCTTAAATTCCTCGAGCCGTTCCTCGGTGCGGGCAACCTCGATGCCGCCACATGTGTTGTTGAGTCCCATTTCTTGATATTGCTTCTGCGAGGCAAGTGTGAGTAGTGCCATTTCTTTGTTGTGATCGGTGGGAAAAATAAAGTTCGAGGCATGCCCGGTGGACCCACCTGGATTGGGGAGGGGGCCCTTATCTAGGAGCACCATGTCACTCCACCCGAGTTTGGAAAGGTGACCGACGAGGCAGTTCCCGACGATGCCGGCCCCAATCACAACAACTTTGGCGCGATGTGGAAATTCGCTCACTTCATGACCCCCGAATGGACTACCACAGCGCCGGCGCGGGATATGGCAGGGATTGGTTTTGGTAGTATATCAGTGCAATATCACTGGTCTCAAATCAATCGCAGGGGCAGGAGGTGAGACGATGAGCGTGTCACTAAGTGAGCAGGCATACTACGGAATTCGCGACAAGATCGTGTGCCTAGATCTCGCGCCAGGCGATGTCATTCGCGAAGATGATTTGCAAAATCAACTTCGCATCGGACGCACCCCGATTCGTGAGGCCCTACAACGTCTGGCCAGAGACCAATTCATCACGGTGATTCCGCGTCGCGGCATGTTGGTCTCGGGTGTCGATGTAACCGAATTGTCAATGCTGTACGAGACTCGCGCAATTCTCGAACCGTATGCCACGCGATTGGCATGTGCCCGTGGTCGGAGCGAACACTGGGAAAGAATGGCAGCGGCGCTGGCCAAGGCCAATCGATCGGGAATTTCGAATAACGAGTTGATGTCGATCGATCGGACGTGCCACGAAATCGTATGGAGCGCGGCGGGAAACAGATTTCTTACCGACACGCTTGACATGCTGTATGCGCAAAGCGACAGACTATGGCATCTCTATCTCTCCGATGTGGCGGACATGGCTCATGCAGTCAATGAGCACAAAGAAATTCATTCGGCTCTCGTTGCCGGTGACAGTGATCGAGCCGCCCAACTTGCAGAGGCGCACATGCGATCATTCGACCAGGAAATCAGCGAAGCGGTACGCCGTCGGTTGGGTTCACCGCTCGGATAACTAAAATTTCTAGTCTCTGTGGTTCTGCACGTGTTGAAACCCAAAGCGTCCTTTAATGCATAGATTTCCGTGCGTTACCGAGTGATCTGAGGGCGATGTCACCTTGACGATCTCGTTGTCTTGAACATGAAGAGTCAGAGCGCAGCCAACGCCACAATACGGGCAAATGGTCTCGGTTTCGGTTTGACGAGACTCGTCCCAGGAACCATCTTGTCGCATATTGAATTCGGATGTGAACATGAGTGCTCCCGTGGGACACACTTGAATGCAATTTCCGCAATAGACGCATGCCGAATCGGTGAGATCGACAGCAAATTCGGTTGAAATACGGGCGTCAAAACCACGTCCGGCCACGCTTATGGCAAATGTGTTTTGCCACTGCTCGCCACACGCATCAACGCACTGATAGCACAAAATGCACTTTGAATAATCACGAATGTACAGCTCGTTGTCGACTTTTACAGGCTGATGAACGTTGAGCACAACCGAGCCGTCATTGGCGTGGTGGTGCCCGGTGATGGCCTCGTCACGATCGGTTGTCGGCGCAGCTGGAGTACCAAATCGTGAAGGGTTTGCACCGTATTGCTGGTTCCATCGCTGCACGTCCCTTGTCAGCGATAGGTCAACGGATGACCCAAGTAATTCGAGCACGAGTTTCCGGCTGTGGCTAGTGCGATCGGTGTCGGTGTGAACCACCATTTCCGACTCGGCCGGTCGCGAACACGAAGGAACGAGCACTCGGGAACCATCCACCTCAACCATGCACACACGACACGCATTTTTCGGCGTGATTGTGTCGCCGTAGCACAGCGTTGGAATTTCCTTACCCACCGATCGACACGCATCAAGAAGTGTGGTTCCCTCGGCCACGGTGACACTTTCTCCATCGACGGTTAGCGTCACCGATCGTCGAATTTTTAGGCCGGAAACAACATTTGTACTCATGTGGCATAGACTCCGAGATTACTAATTGCCGATGCGATTGCACTGTTGGCAGTTTGACCGAGTCCACAGATGCTGGCATCTCTCATGACTTGGCCCAGTTCACGAAGTAATTCCAAGTCGCCGTCGTCTACATTTTGAGACAAACGCGAAATCACTTCCTGTTGACGGACGGTACCGACACGACATGGCACGCATTGTCCGCAACTCTCGTCTCGAAAGAACGCAGCAATACGCTGAAGTTGATCGATCATGTCGACGCTCGTGTCCAGAACGAGTACGACCCCTGAGCCAAGAGAACTGCCGGCCTGCCGAGTTCCCTCCATCGTCAACGGGAGATCCAATCCACTAGGAGCGACAAATCCACCGGCCGCACCCCCGAGCAGCACCGCTCTCATGGTTGAACCCTGGCGCAGACCACCGGCTAGATCGATCAACTCTCCCAGCGTGATACCAAATTCCACTTCATAGACACCTGGCTCGGACACGGCGCCGGAAACACAAAAGAGTTTGTACCCTTTCGATCCCACCGTGCCCAACCGTGCATAGGTGGCCCCGCCATGTTGGACGATTGGCAATACGTTGACGAGCGTCTCAACATTATTTACGAGCGTCGGCTTGCCAAATAGCCCAACTTCGACAGGGAATGGTGGCTTGTTTCGAGGCTCGCCCCGGTATCCCTCGATCGAATTGAAAATTGCGGTTTCCTCGCCGCATATATACGCGCCTGCGCCGCGGATTATCTCGATATCGAAGGAAAATCCTGAACCGAGAATATTCTCGCCGAGAAAACCACTTTCTCGCGAGGCCCCGATGGCGTGCTGCACGGTCCGACATGCCCGAGGATATTCGCCTCGTAAATAGATCCAGCCTTTTGTACACCCGGTGGCGAAAGCGGCAATCGTCATTGATTCGACCACCGCAAACGGGTCTCCCTCAAGGATCACTCTGTCCTTGAATGTTCCCGGCTCGGACTCATCCGCGTTGCACACGATGTAGTGCGGTTGAGCGCCTTGTTTCGCAACCGCGTCCCATTTGCGACCCGTGGGAAACGCCGCGCCGCCACGACCGACGAGCCCAGAACTCGTAACTTCTGCAATGACTTGGGTTGCACCTACGGCAAATGCTCGCTCCAGGGCTTCAAAACCGCCGCTGGCTCGATATGCGGAAATGTCGGTTGAAGCATCACTGCCAATTCGACTTAGTAGAACCAACGAATAATCAACTCGACCGAGTTGTGGAACCGCCGACCTCACCGTCGATTCTTCACTGGGCCAACCACCCGCTACGAGCGCTCCAATTTGTTGCGACGACGACGGCGCAAGAATTTCATGGCGCGGTGAATCGCCAGCTTCGATAACGAGAGTTGCCGGTGCTCGCTCGCAGGCTCCGAGACAAGGCGATGGAAGTGTTCCGATCGGCAGGTCATGTTCCTTGTGCCCACCGGCGGCGCGGCAGGCGAGGTCGATGCACACGTGGATTTGTCGACGCGGACGTTCGGTCATGGAAAACAAGGCGTAGAAACTTGCTACCCCGTATATTTCAGCAGGGGCGACATCGAGGCGCTGAGCGATGAAGTTGATCGCACCTCTGCTTATCCAACCGACCTGGTCGTTAACGGCGTGTAGGACCGGCAACAAATGATGGCGTAATTGGCCATGTGAATCTCCGGCTCTTGCGACACGCATGCTCTCGGCGTTTCGATCGGAAGTACGCGAAGAATCAGTCTCAGGTCCAATAACGCTGTCAACAGCACGACGTTCCTCGGCCGTTGCTGTGGCTGAGGCGATTTTCAGATCCATTGCGCCATTGACTGTAGACGGTGGACGAATTACTTCGTCAGGTCCAGGCCGGCTTTACATTCTCCCACCAGGCACCGAGCACCGACGCGTCGCCTTCAACCGCGACGTCTTGCGGGCCGCGATGCCACACCGTCCGGTAAATGGCCGCGGCCGACCCGACGACTCTGCAATCACCATCGGCGTATTGGTCCTGGTACATCTCGAAGCCTTTGGGAGACATGACGACGGTCCACGTTCGCGAGATGTCTGTGGCTTGGAGGTGCAGCGTCTGCGGTGCGTTCACGGAAAGCTTTTTACGACGGTTCCCTACCATGGCAAGAAGGAGTTCATCGACGCCGTCGGTGGCAAAGTCGGGCGCGAATGGCGACACTGATCCGGCTGCGAGCTCGGCATCGACACGATGGATTGATGTTTCGTGGGCTTGCCGACGCGTCCACATCGTGAAGGGTGTCGTCCCAGGGAGCCACGTCCAATACGGAAGCGATCGGTCGGCGCCTTCAAAGATGCTGACAAGTGTCGTATGTTGTTGTGCGGCCCAGGCGAGTAACTCGTCGTCCGACGGCCATCCACCGACGATGTCTACGAGTTTTCCGCTGATCTCGTCGGTCCGACATTCCTTGACTTGTTTCGCCGCCCAATGGTGGACGCCTCCGATGTGCCGGACCAACTCTCGGACATCCCACTTAGGGCATGATGGCACCCGTGCATTGAGGCCCGCATCCGATGCAGCAACCAGCAGGGTGTGACCCTCACGTCGAAGCGCATCGATGTAGTCGTCGATTTCCAGATCAACCTCCACTCAACTAATTTGCCATCCTCATTGGCGACTCGATGCGCTCCACGCGCACCGCGGCGGCTTTGAATTCTGCGGTTCCCGACTTTGGGTCGGTAACATCGATGGTCAGCAAGTTGGTGTCTACCTCGTCGGGAAAGTGCATCGTCATAAACACGAGTCCAGGGCGCAGTCCTATATCGATTCGTGCGGGGGCGAGTAGAGATCCTCGGGGAGAAGTTACGCGAACCATTTCGCCGTCGCTTATTCCAAGACTGTTGGCGTCTTCTGGTGACATATCGATCGTTTCCTCGAGTCGTAACGGGCTGCGAAAACCTCCCGATTGAACTCCCGTGTTGTACGAGTCAAGTCGTCGTCCGGTGGTGAGACGAAGCGGGAATTCATTGCTAACGGCCTCGACTGGCGGATCGTCTATCACCACGCTAAATGGAGCGAGTCGGCCCCGATCGGCGAGGCTCTCGGCCCACAAACGTCCATGTAGGAACGAAGGTTCAAGTGTGTCTTCTGCATAACAAGGCCATTGAATTCCTCCTAATTCGCGCAATCTCGCATACGACATGCCCGCGTGCATTGGCGACAGACTTCGAAGCTCGCTCCAAACTTCCTCGTTCGAGTCATATTTCCAGTCGTGACCCATTTCGCGGGCAAGGTCGACAATTATTTGGATGTCGTCATGTGCATTGCCAGGCGGAGTAATGGCTTGGCGCACCAATTGAACGCGGCGTTCGGAATTTGTCACGGTGCCCTCGCTCTCGCACCACGATGCCGATCCTGGAAACACAACGTCGGCGAGTTCTGCCGTCTTGGTCAAGAAGATGTCTTGTACAACAAGGAAGTCGAGACTTCTGAGAATTTTGATGGCATGGTGGCCGTCGGCCTCGGATTGGGCCGGGTTCTCACCGATGACAAAAAGCGCGCGCATGTCGCCTCGGTCCATCGCCTCAAACATTTCGGTCAGGTTCCATCCATTATTTGGCGGGACGGTGCACTGCCACTTGGCTTCGAACTTGGAGCGGGCGAGATCATCTTCGAGATCTTGAAAGCCCGGCAATTTATTTGGTAGCGCGCCCATGTCGCCGCCACCCTGAACATTATTTTGTCCCCGCAGCGGATTGAGCCCGGAACCCCATCGGCCGACGTGACCACACAGAAGTGCCAAGTTGATCAGTGCGAGAACGTTGTCGACGCCGTTGTGGTGCTCGGTAATTCCGAGGGTCCAACAAATTTGGGCTTTCGATGCCGTGGCAAATGTGCGAGCGATCTCGGCGATTGCCTCGGCCGGAACCCCTGTAACCGCACTTCCACGGGTCAGCGTCCATTGCTCAACCGACGCGGCATAGGTTTCGAAATTTGTTGTAGATCGGGAAATAAACTCACGATTTGCCAATCCGGCGTGGATAATTTCGCGAGCGATCGTGTTGGACAGCGCAATGTCGGTTCCGACATCGATTCCAAGCCAAAGATCGGCCCATTCGGCAGACGCGGTACGACGCGGATCGACAACAAATAATTTCGCACCGTTGCGCACACCTTGCAGTACATGGTGAAAAAAGATTGGATGTGCCTCTCTGGCGTTGGAACCCCACATCAAAATGACGTCTGTGTCTTCAATCTCCTTGTACGACGAGGTTCCACCACCCGCTCCAAAAATTGTGGCCAGACCGACCACGGATGGAGCGTGTCAAGTTCGATTACACGAATCAATATTGTTTGAACCGATAATTACCCGAGCAAATTTCTGAACCATGAAATTCAATTCATTGGTCGATTTGGAACAAGAGAAGAAGCCAACCGATTGCGGTCCGAAGGATTCCTTGACGGCACTTAGGCCGGTAGCCGCCCGGGAGAGAGCTTCGGACCAAGTCGCAATTCGCAGCTCACCATTTTCACGCACCATTGGCTCGGTGAGACGGGCAAGGGGAGCAAAGCGATGTTTTTGCGCCATGTGTATGTCAGCCTAGTGCGATCACGTCTCGCGATTATCTGTTGGGACCGATGCATATATAGTGGTGCGAGAAATTGTCGCCTCAATGTCGAGAGCGATTTGACGGCAGGGAGAGTCATGGCATTTCCATCGGATCTTGAAATTGCTCGCGCTGGAAAACCCAAACCACTCCCTCTCATTGCAGCCCAAATGGGAATCGGCGAACACTTGTTAGAGCCGTATGGCACAAGTTTGGCGAAGATCAGTTTGGAAGCAATTGATGAATTGAAGTCGCGTCGCAAGGCGAAATATGTGGTGGTTACGGCCATAACGCCTACGCCACTTGGCGAAGGTAAAACCACCACCACGGTCGGCCTGGGACAGGCCATGAAGCACATCGGCAAGCAGGCGGTACTCAGCCTGCGTCAGCCCTCGATGGGACCAACATTTGGAATCAAAGGTGGTGCCGCCGGCGGTGGATACAGCCAGGTAATCCCGATGGAACTGCTCAATTTGCATCTGACGGGTGACTTTCACGCGGTTACCGCGGCCCACAACTTGCTGTCGGCAATGGTCGATAATCACCTCCACCAAGGCAACGCGCTGGACTTCGACCTGCACAACATTTCGTGGCGTCGGGTGATCGACATCAATGATCGATCCCTCCGCAACATTGTCGTTGGCTTAGGTACGAAGGAGGATGGGGTGGTTCGCCAAACCGGATTCGACATCACCGCCGCATCCGAAGTGATGGCCATCTTGGCGCTATCTACATCGATGGACGACATGCGCGCCCGGCTAGGTCGAATTGTCGTCGGTTACAACTCGAAGGGAGCGCCGATTACCTCTGCGCAATTGAGTGGCGCCGGTTCGATGGCAGTGATTATGCGCGAGGCGATAAAACCAAACCTGTTGCAGACATTGGAAAACACACCCGTCATCGTTCACGCCGGTCCATTTGGCAATATTGCCCACGGAAATTCGTCGATAATCGGCGACCTGATTGGAATTCACTGCGGCGATTACCTACTCACCGAGGCCGGGTTCGGTGCCGACATGGGAGCCGAACGATTTTTCAACATTAAATGTCGCACATCGGGCCTAGTGCCCGATGCGGCGGTACTTGTTGCAACTGTTCGGGCGCTGAAGGCACATTCGGGCAAGTACAAGATTGTTGCGGGCAAGGAATTACCCGCCGACTTGTTGGCGGAAAATCCGGCCGACGTCGAGGCCGGTGCCGCCAACTTGCGTAAGCAAATCGAAAATGTGCAGGCACACGGCGTAACTCCTGTGGTCGCGATAAATGCCTTTCCCACCGATCACAAATCCGAACACGATGTCATTCGCAAGATTGCTACGAGCATGAATGCGCGAGTGGCCGTGTGCACCCACTTCGCGGACGGGGGAGCCGGGGCGACAGATCTTGCGCGCGCCGTTGTCGAGGCCTGCGAAGAGCCGAATAGTTTTCATTTTCTGTATCCAAGCGAAGCCTCGCTTAAGGAAAAGATTGAAGCCGTAGCGACAAAAATATACGGCGCAGCAAAGGTTGAGTATTCGGCTGCCGCGAATCGTCAACTCAAGTCATTTACCGACAATGGATTTGCAGATTTGCCGGTGTGCATTGCCAAGACGCATCTTTCGATTTCGGGCGACGCGTCGTTAAAGGGTGCTCCAACCGGCCATACGTTGGCAGTTCGCGAAGTTCGCGCGTCGGTTGGCGCCGGATTCATCTATCCAATATGTGGTGAGATGCGAACCATGCCCGGATTGGGAACTAAGCCTGCCGCGGCGATCATTGACTTTGATGAAGACGGTGAAATTGTCGGCCTTTCATGAATAACTCAGTTCGACGCACGGTGGGTGGGGCGATCCTCATGGATGGTGAAGCGGCCCGCGATGAAATCGTCGCTCGGTTACGTCATGAGATCGAAGCCGCCGGATCCCCGCCGATTTGCTTGGCGACCGTATTGGTGGGAGATGACAAACCAAGTCGGATTTATGTCAGTTGGAAACACAAAAAGGCGCAAGAAGCAGGAATGATTTCCAATGGACTTGAATTGCCAGCGACAGCATCTCAAGCCCAGGTCGAAGATGCGGTTTCTGCATTTGCTGCAGATCCGGGAGTGCATGGAATTCTCGTGCAATTACCGATCCCGAAGGGTTTGGATACTGAAAAAGTGCTTTCACTTGTTCCACCCGAGAAAGACATTGATGGGCTGACCGAAATTTCAATGGGTCGTTTGTTACGGGGAATTCCCGGCCATGTCCCGTGCACGCCGCTCGGTGTAATGCGATTGCTGGAGCGTTACGGAATTGAAACAAAGGGCAAGCGTGCGGTGGTCGTAGGTCGCTCCACTCTCGTTGGCCTACCTCAAGTGCTGTTGCTAGCGCGAAAGGGTACCGATGCCACGGTCACATGTGCGCATTCGTTAACAACCGACCTTGTCGAGGTGTGTCGCGAGTCCGACATTATTATTTCGGCGGTCGGTGTGGCTCGGATTATTACCGCCGAGCATGTCAAGCCCGGCGCGACAGTCATCGATGTCGGAGTGTCTAGGGTCGAATCTAAGATCGTTGGCGACGTCGACTTTGACGAGGTTCAAAAAGTTGCGGGGGCGATCACGCCTATGCCGGGCGGTACCGGTCCAATGACGATCGGCTGCTTGCTCGAGAATACTCTTGAAGCGGCCAAGATGCTCGGCGCCTTTCCGCGCTAGCGCGACTACTGCACAGAGGCGGGTGCCTGCATTCTTCGCGCCGCGGCCTGCGTGAGTCGATCCAAAATTGTCGCCATAATCACGATTGCCAGACCTACTTCGGCACCGAGGCCGGTGTTAGATCGGGTGAGAGCCTCGACAGAGCGATAGCCGAGACCTTCGCCCCCAACCATGCCAGCAATGATCGCCATTGCCAACACCATCATCACCATCTGATTAATCGCCAAGATGATCGATGGCATCGCCAGCGGAATGCGCACTCCCCACAGCACTTGTCTTTGAGTAGCGCCAAATGTTGTTGCCGCCTCGATTGATTCGGCGTTCACTTGCCGAATTCCGAGCGAGGTGAGCCTGATACCAGGGGGAATTGAATAGACAACGGCGGCAAGCACGCCGGGCACCGGACCGACGGTGAAAATCATTACAAATGGAATCGCGTAGATCAGTGGTGGAATTGTCTGTAGCGAATCGAGCAACGGCGCAAGTGTGGCTTCGGCGCGGGGGCGTCGACCCATCCAGATTCCAATCGGCAAGGCAATCAAGATGGAGATCGCAACCGCGACGATTGTCTGGGCCAATGTATTGCTCGCCTCGCCCCACATTCCCGTAATTCCGATTATCATCAAACCGCAAGCCGTGGCAATTGCCAACTTCGAACCGGCCACAAACAGTGCCAGCGTCGTCGCCGCCACCACGACCAGTTGCCACGTCAACGCGCTGTTGAGTAGGTCGCGAGATCGGATGAGCAACTCGCGAACGACGAAGTCATTGAAAGGTCGAGTAACGACATCGAATGTGTCGCGAAACCATCGGACAAAACTGTCAACCGGGTCAGCGAACGAAGTACCCCACGAAAACGGAAAGTTATGTACCCCCACGGAACGACTCAATACCGACACTCCGACAACGCCAATGACGAAAATCAGGACAACCCGCCAACTAAGTCTTCTTTGACGCAATCCGGGGGTAACAATTAAAGATCGGCTTAAACGGTCGAGTACCAGGGCGACCGCGACGACTGCAAGACCGACGACGAGCCCACGACCCGGGCTCAGCAATCTCACGGTCTGCATAATTTCTTGACCGAGACCGGCAGCACCGACCAGTGTTGCGATGACGACAATTCCAAGTGCCATCATCACCGTCTGATTGATTCCGGTAATGATTGAAGGCACGGCGAGGGGCATTTGTACTCGAAGCAATGTTTGCTTTCGCGTGGCTCCAAACATTTTTGATGCCTCGACGGCGGCCGGGGGAACCTGTTTGATTCCAAGCGCGGTGAGTCGCACTACGGGGGGCAACGCATAAATGACGGTGGCAATCGCGGCCGGGACTTGACCAATGCCAAATACGAGCACGACCGGAATGAGGTAGACGGTTGCCGGAACGGTTTGCATTGCATCCAGCACAGGTCGAAGCAATCCCTCGACGCGCGAGTTCATCGCCGTCCATACTCCAAGAGGTAGTCCGATGATCACACTTATCGCAACGGCCACGGCCATTAGCGAAATGGTTTCGATACTTTCCTGCCACACTCCGACCACGCCTGGGTACATCACGGCACAGGCGGCCAACAGCGCAGATCTCCAGCGACCGGTTCGGGCAATGATTGCGAACACCACGATCGGAGCAATGAACCATGGAAACCAACTAATGACCGAGGTGACGGTGTCGAGGGCCAAATTGACGACATCGGTGAGCGGATGGAAGAACCATGTGAACATCCAGTGATCGCTTCGGTTGTCACGAATCCATGACTGCACACTATTAACCGGTTCAGCCAGTCCAATGTTCCATGAATCAGGAAAACCTCTGGCGCCAAAAATTTGAGCAATGGCGCCTACCGATGCGGTAACCAATGCGGTTACGCCTAGTCGTTGACGATTTGAGATCTCGCGTGGGCCAATCGAAATGGCCACGCTCATCGTCGCTCGTCCTGCAAAAGTTTGGCCACGTTGATTCGGTTGACTGTCCCAATATTTTTGCCGTCATCGTCGATGACATTGATCGGTTCGTCGTTGTCAAGCAACATGGGAATGACTCGCTCGACTAGATCATCCGCGCGAACCGACCGACCGCCATTATTCGCGGTCCCGGCAACCACAACCGAACGAACCGTAAAGACTTTCGCCCGTGGGATATCTGTTGTGAATTCCCGAACATAATCGGTGGCTGGGCGCGTCACAATCTCTTCGGGTGTGCCGACCTGGTCGAATGATCCGTCCTTCATGATTGCGATTCGATCGCCGAGCCGCAATGCTTCCGCAAAGTCATGGGTGATGAAGATGATCGTTCGATGCATGTTGTTTTGCAAGTTGCAGAGCTCGTCCTGCATTTCTCTGCGGATCAGGGGATCAAGTGCGGAGAATGGTTCGTCGAACAGAAGAATTTCGGGTTCGACCGCTAGCGCCCGACCTAGGCCGACACGCTGCTGCATGCCGCCGGAAAGTTGTTGCGGATAATGATCGGCCCACCCCGTAAGACCAACGACATCCAAAATTTGTGTGGCACGTTCGATGCGCTTGGCTTTGGGCATTCCTTGCACTTCCAACCCATAGGCGATGTTGTCGATCACCTTGCGGTGAGGAAACAGCCCGAAGTGTTGAAACACCATTGAAATTCGGCCCCGTCGAACTTCGCGCAACGCCTTGTCATCCATGGCCAGCAAGTCTTCGCCGTCCAGCAAGACCTCTCCACGAGTCGGTTCAATCAGTCGCGAAAGGCAGCGGATAAGCGTGGACTTGCCGCTGCCGGAGAGGCCCATGACGACAAAGGTTTCACCGCGCGCCACACTGAACGAAACATCGCGCACGGCGACTGTCTGTTGGTGCTGTCGAAGAATCTCCGAGCGAGTGGCACCGCTGTTGGCACTCGAAATGGCGGAGTCTGGAGAACCGGAACCAAATACCTTCCACAGGTTACGAACTTCGACTGCGAGCGATGCATCCCCAGGCACGTTTGAACACTACTTGCCTTCCCAACCTAGTTAAATAATTTGGGTATGCTGTTGCCATTACAGATACCAAAATAGGTTCTGCAAAAAGGGGGAACAATGCGTTCTAGCAAAAAGTTCTTAAGTGTCGGACTCGCTGTCGTTGGGTCGCTCCTGATAGGGGCATGCGGTAACGATGACAACTCGTCGGGGGGCGGTACAGAAACCATCCGAATAGCCCGCAACAACTGGACGGCGTCAGCCATCGAAGTCGAGATCGTCAAACAGCTCATCGAGGCACAACTTGGTAACCCGGTTGAAATCGTGGATATCGATGAGAACGCAATGTTCGCTGGATTGAGTTCCGGCGATTTGGATGCCAACGTAGAACTTTGGCCATCGGGAATCTCCGCCGATGAGCAGGCCTACATCGATGACGGTTCGGTCATTCACATGGGCGAACTCGGCGCGGTAGGAAAAATCGGCTGGTTTGTGCCGCAGTATGCAATCGACAAGTACCCGTCGCTTGCCACTTGGGAAGGACTCAAAGATCCGGAGGTAGCAAGCGCATTTGCGACCGCCGCGACCGGATCAAACGGTCGATTCCTGGGGATGGATCCGTCATTTTCACAATATGACGAACAGATCATCACCAATCTCGGTCTTCCGTTTACGGTTCAGTATTCGGGTTCAGAAGCGGCCACTCAAGCCGAGATTCAATCCCGAGCCGCCCTTGAGGAACCAGTGATCGTGTATTACTGGACGCCATCGGCCGCGGTCGGCAAATACAACCTGAAAAACGTCGCCCTGCCAACACCAACCGTGGACTGTTCAAAAGATTCGGCGTTGTGTGACGGTGATTATCCGGAAGACATCCTGGTCAAGATTGCCTCTGGAAAACTTGAAGCGAAGGACGCCAAGGTTTTTTCGTTCATTCAAAAGTTCGTCTTGACTACCGATCAACAGCTGGCATTGCTGCCGGCCGTCGAATTGGACAAGCGTGATGCGGCAGATGTTGCCGCCGAATGGATCGCCGCCAACGAAGATGTGTGGTCGGACTGGTTCAGCTAGTCGTCAACTAAATTAATTTAGGAAATTTCTAGGAAGAGTGGCGGGGCGCAAGCCCCGCCACTTGACAGAATGATGCCGTGACTTCGCCAGAGTACGACTATGTAATCGTCGGCGGAGGTTCAGCCGGTTCGGTCTTGGCCAATCGATTAAGTGCACATCCAGACAATCGAGTGCTCGTCTTGGAGGCAGGTCGTCCCGACTATTGGTTCGATGTATTCGTCCATATGCCTGCGGCGTTGATGTTTCCGATCGGAAACAAGTTTTACGACTGGATGTATTCGTCGGAACCCGAGCCGTTCATGAATGGGCGTCGTATTGCCCATGGCCGAGGAAAAATCCTTGGTGGTTCATCAAGCATCAATGGAATGATTTTTCAACGGGGTAATCCACTCGACTTCGAACGATGGGCGAGTGATCCGGGAATGGACTCGTGGAATTATGCCCATTGCCTTCCGTATTTCAAGCGCATGGAGTCGTGCATGGCAGCCAAACCCGACGATCAATTTCGCGGGAAGAGCGGGCCCCTTGTTGTCGAGCGCGGCAAAGTTAGGAATCCGCTTTTCGCTGCATTCTTTTCCGCGATTCAACAGGCCGGATATTCGCTTACATCTGATGTGAACGGATTTCAGCAAGAGGGGTTCGCTGCATTCGATCGAAATATTCGTCGGGGTCGTCGGTTCAGCGCGGCCCGGGCGTATTTGCATCCTGTAAAACATCGTGAGAATCTCGACATTCGATGTCGTGCGCTTGTCACCAAGTTGACTACCGACGGCAAATCGGTCACCGGAGTGGAATACTCACTTCCGTTTGGTCGTCGGCGCCGTGTCTTGGCCAAGGAAGTGATTTTGTGCGGTGGGGCATTTAATTCACCGCAACTATTACAGGTCTCCGGAATTGGAAATAGTGATCACCTACGAGAAGTTGGAATTGAACCGGTGCATCACCTACCGGGAGTGGGGGAGAATCTGCAGGACCACCTTGAGGTGTATGTCCAGCATTCCTGCACCCAGCCAATTTCGCTAAATCCATTAATGAAATGGCGATCGCGGCCGTGGATCGGTGTGAAATGGATCTTTGGTCGTGGCCCAGGTATCTCCAATCACTTTGAGGCTGGTGGGTTTGCCCGTAGCAATGATGAGGTGAGTTATCCGAACCTGATGTTTCACTTTCTGCCGATCGCAATTCGATATGACGGGACTGCACCGGCAGGCGGTCACGGCTATCAGGTGCATATTGGACCGATGTACTCTGACTCGCGCGGTTCCGTTCGGGTCACATCCGGCGATGTCAGGGTAAAACCATCGCTGAAATTCAATTATCTCTCAACCGAACAGGATCGTCGAGAGTGGGTCGAGGCCATTCAAGTTGCGCGTGGCATACTCGGCCAGTCCGCGTTTAGCCCGTATAGCGGCGGCGAAATTTCTCCCGGGCCGGGGGTCGACACAGCGGAGAAAATACTTGACTGGGTTCGCAACGATGGCGAAACCGCCTATCACCCGTCGTGCACATGTCGGATGGGAACCGATGAGTTGTCTGTGGTGGATCCACTCACGATGCGTGTGCGGGGGATGTCGGGAATTCGAGTCGTTGATGCATCGGTCATGCCCTATGTCACGAATGGCAATATTTATGCCCCGGTGATGATGCTTGCCGAGAAAGCGGCCGATCTCATTTTGGGCAACGAAGCACTTGTTCCCGAAACCGTAAATTATTTTCGGCACCACAAGAGTGAGTGATCGAGGGGTAATCAGCAACGGCACCGGCATCGGTACTGGTAGCCTGACGATCGCGGTGATATATCTGTGACGTGATGTATTCACGGGTCACAAAGCCATATTTCTAGGGGAGTAGTGATGAGCGAGTCCGACTTCGACGACATTGACTTGGCAAGTTTGCCAGACGATGAATTGGTGAAGCAGATGTTTGACGACCTGTACGACGGACTCGGTGAGGAAATCGTCGAAGGGACCACCATTTTGCTCGATCGTGGTTGGGGTCCCGACAAGGTATTGCAACTCGCGCTAGTCGAAGGCATGCGGATTGTTGGCGTCGACTTTCGCGACGGAATCTTGTTTGTTCCCGAAGTACTTCTGGCGGCAAACGCGATGAAGGCTGGTATGAAGATTCTTCGACCGTTGCTGGCCGAAACGGGCGCGGAATCGATCGGAAAGGTTGTTGTGGGCACGGTTAAGGGTGACATCCATGACATCGGAAAAAATCTCGTGGCGATGATGCTCGAGGGCGCGGGTTTTGAGGTGATTGATTTAGGAATCAATACCGATGCCGATAAATTTATTGCCGCTCTCGAGGAGCATCAGCCCGACATTCTTGGGATGTCCGCACTGCTCACAACGACGATGCCATACATGAAAGTCGTGGTAGACACGTTGCAAGCCAAGGGTCTTCGGCAAAAATACATCGTGTTAGTTGGTGGCGCACCGCTAAATGAAGAGTTCGGAGTCGCGGTTGGCGCCGACGCCTATTGCCGGGACGCCGCCGTTGCGGCCGAGACAGCGAAGAAACTTGTCACCGCGCGTCGCCAACTCTCGGCCGAGCCTCCAGGCCCCTCGGTCGCGTAACAGAGCGAGCCTCGCATGACTTTGGCCGACGAGAATCGCCCGTTGATCATCGCCTGTGGAGCGCTCGCCAGTGAACTGCGCGAGGTGTTGACTCTCGGTGGACTTGCCGACGTCGTCGAGGTGAGATACCTGCCCGCAAATTTGCACAATCGACCAGAAGGAATAGTTCCGGCACTCAAAGCGCATTTGGATGGCCGGGGCGCTCGTCCCACCCTCGTTGGATATGCCGATTGCGGTACCGGCGGGGCACTCGATGCGCTGCTCATTGAATATCCGGATGTGCAGCGATTGCCGGGCGCACATTGCTACGAGTTTTTCTCCGGCTCTGAACTATTTGCTCAGCTACATGATGAGGAGCCGGGTACGTTTTATCTCACGGATTTTCTCGCCAAGCACTTCACCGCCTTGGTGTGGGATGGACTCGGCCTTGATCGTCACCCGCAACTTCGTGACACCTATTTTGGCAATTACAAGAGAGTGATGCTGTTGTCGCAATCCGATGACCAGGCGATTGTCCGCGCCGGCGAGCAAGCGGCCAACAAACTGGGCTTGAAGTTTGAACACCGTCATGTCGGGCGGGCCGGATTGGCCAACTCAATTCCGGTGTCGTTTAAGCAAGCGGCAAAATCCTCAACCTCGGTGATCGGTCTCTGAATCTATGACTCGGAGCGGCAATTCGGTGGTGATCATACTTTGGCGCGATATTCCTGCTCAAGTGAATGCTCAAGTCGGGCGCGAGCGACATCAAATTATGCTCTCAGCTAAATTTCAGCGAGCAATTGATCGAGCCAAGCGAAAGGCCCATATCTATACCGCCGATGAGGACGTAGCCCAGTGGCGTCGACTATCGATTGAATTCAGCGGCGATGTCAAGGACTCGGCTCAGCGCGAGGCAGATCGAATCGAACTGGAATATGACCGTCGCCGTTTGGGTTTGCTCGCATTTGCCGGCGGACTTGAAGGCGCGGTTCAGGAATTCTCGGTTGCGTCGAAGGAACTCGCCGCATTGGAAGAACTCGCCGAAGGCGAATGAATACACATCGATCGCTTACAAGCGGAATGGAACGACCATGACCAACACAATCCTGAGCTCAGCAACACGCGAGGTCGTCATTGGCTTCGACCGACCATTTGTGATGATAGGTGAGAAGATCAATCCAACCGGTCGCAAATTACTTGCCGAAGAAATGAAGGCTGGAAACTTCGCCCGAGTTGAGGCCGACGCAATTGCCCAAGTTGAGGCAGGTGCACACATGCTCGACGTCAACGCAGGAATTCCTCTGGCGGATGAGCCGGCCATGCTTGCCCGGGCGATTCAACTCGTCCAAGCGGTGACGAATGTTCCGCTGTCGATTGACTCGTCAATAATTGCTGCACTTGAGGCTGGGCTTGCGGTGTATCAGGGAAAACCTTTGGTCAATTCGGTCACGGGTGAAGACGAAAATCTCGAAAGAGTATTGCCGCTTGTTGCCCGTTACGGCGCTGCGGTTGTTGCCATTTCAAATGACGAAACCGGAATCAGCGAAGATCCCAATGTGAGATATGCGGTGGCCAAGAAGATCGTTGAGCGGGCCGCGGATTTCGGAATACCGGCTTGCGATGTTGTGGTCGATCCGTTGGTGATGCCAATCGGGGCCATGGGTACGGCTGGCCAGCAGGCATTCAAGCTGATTCGCCGATTACGCGAAGAGCTGAAGGTGAACACCATTTGCGGTGCCTCAAATGTAAGTTTTGGATTGCCAAATCGACATTCGGTAACGGGTACCTTTCTGTCAATGGCGATTGCGTCGGGTATGACCTCGGCAATCATGAGTCCACTTCATCCCGAGGTAAAACGCGCGGTGATGGCCGCCGATGTTCTCGCCGGCAACGACCGCGACTGTGCGGCCTGGATTCGTGCCAATCGAGACCCGAATGCTCCCACCGGAGCCCGAGCAGAGCGAGAAGGCGGCCGCCGCCGTCGGCCACAGCAATAGCGAACCGATTAGGTATTCACTGACGATGCACCGCATAGTTTTTACGCCGTCGGGGCTTGTTGCCACTATCGAGGCAGGAATATCCGTATTGGATGCTGCTCGTCAAATTGGAGTCGATCTGGATTCGGTGTGCGGCGGTCGCGGAATTTGCGGTAGGTGTCAAATCACTCCAAGCATCGGCACTTTTGCCAAATGGGGAATCGAATCATCGGTAGATTCGCTGACGACCCCTAGTGAACTGGAAACGGATTACCACGGAAATCGTCCGCTAACTGTTGGCAATCGTCTTGGCTGTAGCGCACGCATTTGTGGCGATGTTGTGATTGACGTTCCGGCATCGAGTCAGGTTCATCGTCAAATTGTGCGCAAGGACCTTGACCTTGGTCCGATCCTCGTTGATCCAAGATTTGCCCTGTATTACGTGACGACAAAAGTTGCGTTGTTGGGTGAATCAGTATCAGCCTCCGATGCGTTGGCCACGGCCGTCGTCGAACAACACAAGGTAAGTCGCCCGAATGTTGCTGCGACTGCATTGCGGCAAGTTCACCATGCGGCCGAACAGGGCAATTCCGGAGCAACCGTCGCTATTCGCCTTGCCGAATCTCCGAGCGATAATTCCGAAATTGTCGCGGCGTGGCCCGGTTATGTCGGCTCCGCTTTCGGTGTCGCCATCGACATCGGTTCGACGACCGTGGCCGGACACTTATGCGATATTTTTAGCGGCGAGGTAATCGCGAGTGCAGGTGTGATGAATCCGCAAATACGTTTCGGCGAGGATCTCATGAGCCGGGTTTCGTACGTCATGATGAATAAGGGCGGCGACAAGGAACTCACTCGAGTCATTCGCGTTGCGGTAAATGACTTGATTGGCGAACTCGTCGAAAAGGCATCGGCATCACGCGACAGGATTCTAGAAATAGTCATGGTTGGCAATCCGATCATGCATCACATCCTCTTGGGTATCGATCCGACTCCGCTCGGCGGCGCGCCATTCGTACTAGCGACGGACAAGGCCGTGATCGGCCCGGCGCCGTCGCTCGAGCTAGATGCACCGCACGCAAACTTTTACGTTGGTCCGTGTATCGCCGGACATGTCGGCGCCGACACATCTGCGGCAATTCTGGCCGAAGGTCCACATCGAGGAGACTCGATGCAATTACTCATCGATGTTGGCACCAACGCCGAAATTGTGCTCGGAGATAAAACTCGCCAGTTTGCAGCATCGAGCCCGACGGGACCTGCCTTTGAAGGGGCGCAATTGAGTTGTGGTCAGCGGGCAACAACAGGTGCGATCGAAAACGTGCGAATAGATCGACTCACATTGGAGCCTTCGTTCAAAGTTATTGGATCGAATAAGTGGTCGAACGAGGCGGGATTTGCTGAATCAATGGGGGACATTCCGATCACGGGTGTATGCGGCTCCGGAATTGTCGAAGTAATTGCCGAGTTGTTTCTCTCAGGAGTAATTTCGCACGATGGTGTGATTCAGGGCGCGCTGGCCGACGCTACTTCGCGGATCATTGCTGACGGTCGAACATTTTCATACTTGTTGTACGAGTCCGGCGACTTGCGGCTGCTCATCACCCAAAATGATGTTCGCGCGATTCAATTAGCCAAGGCCGCCCTACGTGCCGGAATTGACCTGCTCATCGAACACGCCGGTTCGCCCGATGTGCGCGACATTCGTCTCGCCGGTGCATTTGGTGCTCATATAGATCCAATTTATGCAATGGCAATTGGACTGATTCCCGATTGTCCCATCGCCGGCGTTCGCTCGGTGGGTAATGCCGCTGGATCAGGTGCCGTACAGGCGTTACTTTCGCGAGACAAGCGAATTGAGATGCAAGATGTCGTGCGCGGAGTCGTCAAAATTGAGACGGCCACAGAACCGCGATTCCAGGAGTTGTTCGTAGCCGCGATGGCCTTTCCACATGCCACAGCGTCGAGTCCCCATCTCACTTCGGTGCTTCAAATGCCGGAGAGAGTCTCGGGCGGCGGCGACAGCGTGAGAACGACTCGACGACGTCGGGTCGACATCTAGTGAAGGAGTTTCTGTGACAGAAGTCGAAAGAGGTCGTCGTGCAGGGGGTCGGGCAGCCCGTCAATCGACGCGCAAGTCAGTAACCGTCGAAAGGGATGCATTTCTCACTCGACTGCTGACCCCATTCGAACTTGTTTCGACCGAAGTTCTCGAGCAATTGGAAATAAACGCCGACACGATTCTTGAAGAAATCGGTGTCGAGATACGTGATTATCCAAGTGCGATCCAAAGATTCAAAGAGGCCGGAGCATTAGTCGATGGAACCAGAGTTCGTTTTCCCCGAGAAATGTGTCGCGAGATAATTCGAGCATCGGCACCGAGTGAATATATTCAGCACGCGCGCAATCCAAAAAACAATGTGAATATTGGTGGAAATTCCACGGTGTTTGCTCCAAATTATGGATCACCATTTGTACACGACCTCGACAAAGGTCGACGCTACGCGACCATTGCCGATTTCCAGAATTTTGTGAAACTCAGCTACATGTCGCCATACATTCACCACTCTGGTGGAACAGTTTGTGAGCCTGTCGATATTCCGGTGAGTAAACGTCATCTTGACATGGTCTACAGCCACATCAAGTACAGCGACAAAGGTTTCATGGGCTCGGTCACGGCGAGCGAACGAGCGCAGGATTCCGTTGATATGGCTCGCATCGCATTTGGCGGAGATCTACAGAACCGCACCGTAATCACGAGTCTGATCAATGCGTCGTCGCCGCTCGTTTGGGATGCCACGATGCTTGGATCGGCCGAGATCTACGCCGTCAATAATCAGGCGACAATAATCACGCCGTTCATATTGGCCGGAGCAATGTCTCCGACGACATCTGCCGGCGTCATCGCTCAAACGCTTGCCGAGTCATTAGTCGGAATGGCGTTCACCCAGCTCGTTCGCCCGGGAGCGCCGGTGATATTTGGGTCATTTGCATCGTCGATGTCGATGCTTACCGGTGCACCCACCTTTGGTACTCCCGAGCCGGCACTCGTGCTTTACACGGTTGCGGCGCTCGCACGCAGACTCGGAGTTCCATTTCGATCCGGTGGATCGCTTACCTCGTCCAAGCTTCCCGACGCGCAGGCCGCCTACGAAAGTGCCGCCACGCTGATTCCCACGATCATGGCTGGTACGAACTTTGTTTTGCACTCGGCGGGGTGGCTAGAAGGCGGATTGGCGATTGGCTACGAAAAGTTCGTACTCGACTGCGATCAACTGGGAATGATGATGACCTTTGCCAAAGGTTTAGACATGTCGGAAAATGGCCAGGCCCTCAGCGCGATGCGCGAAAATGTTCCCGGTCAACACTTTTTGGGTACCTCGCACACCTTGGCAAATTTTGAGACCGCCTTCTATCGATCTGATGTCGCAGACAACAACAGCTACGAGCAATGGTTCGAAGACGGTGGACAAGATGCATCGCAGCGCGCCAATAAGTTGTGGAAACATCGGTTGGAGTCGTACGAACCGCCGCCACTAGACGAGGCCATTGACGCCGAATTACGGGAATTTATTGCTCAACGAAAAGCCGAACTTCCGGATGCGTTTCAATGAGCATTTTTCACAGTTTGATCGGCTCGTCGCGTCGGGCCAGCGCGCCTTCGCTAGACGTACAGCGACTCGTGCGCCAGATGTGCTACGAGCTTGTTCCGATTAAGTCGGTAGATCAGGCAATTGCGGATCTTCCCGAAGGCGCATCTGTATCTGTCACATGTTCGCCAGTAAAAGGTCTTGCTGCCACCTTGGAGTTATGTGTGAGATTGATCCATCGGGGTCACAGCGTTACACCGCACCTCGCCTCCCGACTGGTGGAAGGTCCCGAACACACGGCCAAACTCGCGGGATGGGTGAAGCAACACGGTGTTAAGGAGGTGCTGATCATCGGAGGAGACTCGGAGAGGTCTCATCACTACACGGACGCACTTTCATTTATGCGTGACTTTCTGTCACATGAATCGGATGTGCAAACAATCGGCTTTGCCGCCTATCCAGACGGTCATGCGCTCATCGAAACAGCAAAATTGCACGAGTCACTATTGGCCAAGCAGGAGCTGTTGGCAAATGCTGGCGTGCAAGGTTCTGCTTCCACACAGATGTGTTTCGACTCCGACAAGATCCTTGCCTGGTTGAGCGGCGAACGCCAATCTGGTTTTACCGTTCCGGTCAGCCTCGGTCTGCCTGGGGTGGTCGATCGCACCAAGTTGATCACCATGGGGATGCGCCTCGGCGTTGGCGCATCGATGCGCTACTTGAACAAGAACCGAGGGTCGATCACGCGAATGTTTGCGCCGGGTGGTTACGACCCGACCATGCTTCTCATCGATCTGGCACCACATGCTGATCAGTTGGGCATCGTCGGCATTCATTCGTTCACGTTCAACAATATTGCCGATACAGCGCGGTGGCAGCAAGCCATTCTCAAAACAAGATCGTGACCTCATCGACGTCAACCCCAAGCTCAACCGACGTCGTGGTCATCGGCGCCGGCGTCATTGGCGCGTCGATTGCTTTCGAACTCGCCCGAACCGGCCGCAAGATTGTTTGCGTCGACAAAGGTGGCGCACCGGGCGCTGGTTCGACCAGTGCATCTTCGGCGATTATTCGCTTTACATACGCAAATTACAACACAATATTGATGGCCTGGGAGTCTGCCTTTTATTGGATTGACTGGAACAACTTCATTGGAGTTCAAGACCCGGACGGCATGGCCAAGTTCATCAAGACCGGATACCTGGTATTTCTTACTGAGGGTTACGACGGCGTCAAGGTTCGAGAGCTGTGGGATGAATTCGGCATTCCTTACGAAGTTCTCAGTGCGAAGCAGATTCGGGAGAGGTTTCCTTCCTTGGATCCGGGCAAATTTTGGCCGCCGAAGCGCATCGACGACCCGGCATTTGGAAACGATCCGTACGACGAATTAGCAGGTCTGTACGACCCGACAAGTGGATTCATTGACGACCCGATGTTGGCAACACACAATTTTGCTCATGCGGCAAAATTGTATGGCACCGAATTTAGATTTCACGAGGAGGTGTCGGAAATTCACCGCCAACTTGGAAAGGTAACCGGTGTCACCCTGAAGTCGGGGGAGACGATTATGGCGCCAATTGTGATCAATGCGGCCGGACCTCACGCGTCGAAAATAAATCGAATGGCCGGGGTGGCTGATGAGATGAAGGTGCGCCATCGCCCACTTCGGCAGGAAGTTTTCTCGCCGCCCGCACCGGTTGGTTTTCGATTGCAGGACAACGCCCCAATTGTCGCCGATCTAGATATTGGGCAGTATTTTCGTCCGCATATGGGTGACACATTGAACGTTGGCGCAACAGAGCCGGAGTGCGACCCGCTCGATTGGATTGAAGACGCCGACGATTGGAAACAGGAGACGACGGTCGAGATCTGGCAAACCGCGATGTATCGATTGGCGCGTCGGATTCCCGATTTCGGCATACCACTGAAGCCGGCAGGAATCGGTGCATTGTATGACGCCACCGATGACTGGATCCCTATATATGACAAGTCGAGTCTCGGCGGATTCTTCATGGCCTGCGGCACGAGCGGAAATCAATTCAAGAATTCGCCATTAGTTGGTCAATTCATTCGGATACTGATAGATGCCGCTGCCCAGGGCCGCGATCACGACATTGATCCTGTGCAATTCGTTGGAGCACATACCGGTCGAGCCATCGACCTATCGGCGTTCTCGCGACTTCGTTCGCAAGGGATTACCTCCGGCAATGTGATGGGATAAACTCACAGCGTGCGCGCGTCACTTTCGGGTCTATTGTCCTCCGGACAGATACTGCTAGCCGATGGGGCGACGGGCACCAATTACTTTGCAATGGGTCTCGAATCGGGTGAGCCGCCCGAATTTTGGATCACCGATCACCCGGATCGCGTTATTTCGCTGCATCAGCAATTTGTCGATGCCGGTGCCGACATTATCCTCACCAATACTTTTGGCTGTAACCGCCATCGGCTTAAATTGCATCATTCTCAGTCGCGGGTCTACGAACTCGCCAAGCGGGCGGCAGAACTGGCATGTCAAGTCGCCGATCGCGCCGATCGTCCGATAGTCGTGGCCGGCTCGGTAGGTCCGACCGGTGAATTATTTGAACCACTAGGCGCCCTCACCGATGCCGAGGCCATCGACACATTTGCGGAACAGATCGCCGGGCTGCGGGATGGGGGAGCCGACGTGGCGTGGATCGAGACCATGTCCGCCCCGGAGGAAGTTCGTGGTGCCGCCCAGGCCGCGATCAATGTAGGTATCCCATACGTGGCGACAATGTCATTTGATACGGCCGGCCGAACAATGATGGGTCTCAAGCCCGATCTTCTCGAATCCGTGTTTGAGGATTTGTCGATTCCACCACTGGCGATTGGCGCTAACTGTGGGGTAGGTGCGTCTGATGTGCTCATTTCGGTAATAGAAATGAAAAACTTTAAAAATTTGGTTGTTTCTAAAGGCAATTGCGGCATTCCAAAATTCCTCGGAACCACCATTAGCTATTCGGGCACACCGGAACTAATGCGAAATTATGCCACTCTTGCGGCCGATGCCGGCGTGAGAATCGTTGGGGGTTGTTGCGGAACGACGCCGGATCATGTCGCGGCGATGCGCGATGGACTCGACAATCGAACTCCAGGCCCGCGACCGACGCTTGAAGATGTCATTACCAAAATTGGTCCATTGATTAATTCGATTCCGACAGACAAGTCGTCTGGCCGGAAGCGCCGACGCGATACCAATTGATGGGAGCGCGAGCCGCTCTTTGGACCCCTTCCGACGAGCGAGTCGAGAGCAGTCAACTTCGTAAGTTCGCGCGATCGACGAAACTGCTTCGCGAGAGCGCGAGTCTAGAATACACGGCGCTGCACCATTGGTCAGTCGAACATATGGGCGCCTTTTGGT
>CAYGOJ010000009.1:5327-27133 GCA_964351545.1 uncultured Acidimicrobium sp. | reverse complement strand
CGCGGAACCTGGGTGTGGTACCGCGTCGATCCGCAACGCCTGGAAGAATTGCAATCGATTCTTGGTTAATCCAGTTCTATAGTTGAGACCATTCCTTGACATTGCAAGCTGTCGAGATACCCATTTTTAGTGAAGTAGTTTTGGATGCAGGTGAGTGACAAATTCGAGCCGTGGGACCCGATCTCTGTAGCTGAGGCAGTCAAGATCTTCACTGCCGGATCATTTCGTTGGTGGATCGCTGGTTGTCATGCCCTCGAACTCCACCTAGACCGCTCGTGGCGAGTACACAATGACATTGACATTAGTTTTCGGCGAGTCGATCACGCTGCTGTTCGGAAGTTGCTCAATGGGTGGCAGATTTCGTTAGCAACAAAGGGCATACTTTCTCCCTGGCACGGGGGACCACTGTCGGCCGAACTTAATGAAAACAATCTCTGGTGTAGACGAACAGTCGATGGTCCTTGGTGCATTGACCTAACCGTGTCCGACGGAAACGACAGCGAATGGATTTTTAGGCGGAACCGATCGCTACGTTTACCGTGGGATATCGCAGTCCTGAAATCATCAACAGGTATTCCCTATCTAGCGCCTGAATTACAGCTGCTGTTTAAGTCAAAAAATACCCGGAACAAGGACGACCAGGACGCCGCCGAGGTCATTCCTCAACTCGACATCGGTCAACGAAATTTTTTGGATCGTAATCTCCCCGAGAATCATCCATGGCGAAATCTCTTAGGACAAGCAATATCGTGCGAACTACTTTAACTAGTACGCGTTAATAGCCCGGATCGCTTGGCCAATTCGGTGCGAACAAATGCCACTGCTCTGGCGCTCGTCTGATCAACCCTTCCATTTCGGAGATCAGCACCTGGGTAATTCGACTCACATCCTCGCGCAGCGAGCCCTGTCGTTCCACCGCAATCGGTGGCAGAACAACGGTGTGGTGGCCATCGACTCGGCCGGTGAAGTAAGCGGCGGCCGGGATCAGCGGAGCCCCGGTGCGTAGGGCGAAAAATGCCGGTCCGGCCGGAACGGTTGTTCGTTCTCCAAAAAACTCTACCTCTACCCCGCCGCGCACACCATCTCGAACAATGTCTCGATCACACATCAGCGTCACCGGCCGATTCAGTTTCAACGCTTCCTGAACCCCGATTCCTGCGCGATCATCTAACGGCACGACGCGCATGCCCATCTTGGTTCGCATTTCGACAAACCACTCGTACAGTTCGGGTGGTTCGAGCTTTTCGACAACCGCAGTCGGTTGATATCCCTCGTCACACAGCCAACGCCCGGCCCACTCCCAACCGCCGACATGCGGAAGGGCGACAACGGCACCTTTGCCACCGAGTAATGCATTCTTAATGTGGTCGAATCCTTCGATGCTGAATCCGTCGCTAATGGTTTGTCGACTGAGGCTCGGAATACGAAAGGTTTCGAGATAGTAGCGGGCATAACTTTGGAACGATCGTTGGACGGCCCGACGTAGTGCGAAATCCCTGAGTGTGGGATCAATTCGACGCAAATGGCGCTCGACCATTTTGCGTTCATCGCGCATGCCCAGCGAAAAAGGTGGGGCCAGGGCCATCGCGGCACCAAAAACTAACGGCGCCGGGGTGAATCGCGCCAGCGTCGACGCCATTTTGTAACCGCTGAGAAGAAATGAATCGTTAATCAAGTCACGCCCGGTTGCCATGTGCTTGTCTCGGTCAGGAAGACTGGTTCACGGATTCCGGCGGCGCGATCGAAGTCGGGCGCGATACGCATCCCGAACCGACCTGCGCGATGCGCGCCGAGACCGACGCACTGCCTGCTTCTCGGCGGTTGTCGGGGCCACGGCGGCCTGACGCCACACCTTGATAAACCGCTGAATCGCGGTAACAGAGGTAAGTATCAGCATCAACCACATTGCCCAATACAGCATCGACCCAAATAGCAGTCCGACGCACAACACGATGATTCTCTCGGCGCGCTCCATCAGCCCGCCCTTTGCCTGTAGCCCGAGCGATTCGGCTTTTGCCCGCTCGTAGGAGATCAACATCGACACACCCATGACCGCAAATGGAACCAAAGCGGCGTGTCCGCCTCGCTCATTGACTAGATACCAGGCAACTCCACCGAGCAGCACCGAATCTGTAATTCGGTCGACGACCGAATCAAAGAACGCTCCTCGTTGACTGGCCGAGTTCGATGCTTTGGCTAGTGCGCCATCGAGCAGATCTGGGAGCGCGGCAAGCACCACCAAAAAGAGTCCAAGTGGTAGGGCTCCTAAACCGATGGCCACGGCGGCTCCGATTGCAACCAACAGGCCGAGCAGGGTGAAGTGATCGGGAGTCATTTTTGTGCGCCGCAACAATTCACCAATTGGGCGAATTGCCCGCTCTACTTCGACGCGAAAGCGGCCGTCAAACATCGATCAAAGTCTACTTGTCACAGGTGTGCCTACAGGTCCGGGTTTGATTCGGTGAGGCATTGCATAATCTCGCCATCTATTGCATCCACCAATACGAGACCGCGTTGCTGCGGCGGCTCCTCCGTGCTGCAGCAAAATACGCGCCATGTTGGCCGACTGCGAAGCCCAAGCCACACCTGTTGAGCCGATGCATGCCCGACTGCAAAATTTGTGGCGCGGCTGGCAAGGACCAGGGCTTGTTTTTCGTCGACATTGATCGACCACGACGAAGTCATTCCGTAGATACCGAAAACACCGAAAATGATTGCCGCCATGACCATCCCGTTGTTGACGAGGCCGCTTGTGGAGGAGGAGAAAACAATTCGAATCACCACACACACAAGGGCGGTGAAAAGATATAAGGCGGCCGGAATCCGACGGCGACTGTTATCTGGAAATTGATTTGGCCCGACGAAAGCCGAGACATCTAGATCGGCCGGTAATTCATCGCGAATTTCGTCGCCGCTCATGATGAAAGGCGTATCCATGCCGCTCGGATTCGCTCAGAGGTGACATCAAGTGCCTCCGGCAAAATTTTGGTGCTGGCCACCGAGACCATGAAATTTGTGTCGCCACCCCAACGCGGCACGACATGAACATGCAGATGTTGAGCGATGCTGCCACCGGCCACCTGGCCAAGATTTATTCCGACATTGAGTCCTTGCGGATGGTACTCGTCCTTAAGAACTCGAATCCCCATTGTCACCGTTGCCCAAATCTCGGAGGCTTCCTCAGGGGTGAGCGATTCGAGATCCGCAACTTCGCGGTATGGAAGAACAAGCAAGTGACCGGGTGAATAGGGAAATGCATTAAGAATGACAAAACACAACGGTCCGCGATGAACGATGTGTGCTTCGCCGTCGGGAATCCCGCTATTGAGAATCTCGGTGAATATCGACTCCGGCGTTGGGTGCGGATTCATATCTCGCTGGACGTATTGCGCACGCCATCCGTTCCACAAACGTTCGAGCATTACTCGACCGTCGATTCGGTTCGCAGGCGCTCAATGAACTCAATGACTGGTACATCCCTGACTACCACCCCGCCGCGCGGATTGAGCCCGACGGTGTCGTGGGCGACATCGTCATCGCCGACGACGAGAACATACGGAAGTCGCTCAAGTTTGGCGCTGCGAATGCGCTTGCCAAGTTGTTCGGTGGCCGGATCGATGTCGACTCGGAATCCGGCGTCTTCCAAACGCGCGATTAGCTCGGCCGCATATTGTTCGTGAGCCGTGGCCACCGGCAACACCCGCACCTGCACAGGTGCGAGCCAGATCGGGAATGCTCCCCCATAGTGCTCGAGCAAGACGCCGAAGAATCGTTCGACCGATCCGAACAGCGCGCGATGCAACATGATCGGTTGACGACGCACATTTCCTTTATCGATGTATTCGAGCTTGAATCGTTCCGGCAGGTTGAAGTCGAGTTGAATCGTGCTCAACTGCCACTTGCGACCAATTGCGTCACGCACATCTATGTCAATTTTTGGCCCGTAGAACGCCGCATCGCCCTCCGTCAGCGTGTATTCAACCCCGTGTCGCTGCAGCGCCTCGTGCAGTGCCGCCGTCGACTTTGCCCAAATCTCGTCCGAGCCAACAGATTTGTTCGGATCGCGAGTGGACAGTCTGAACTCAAAGTCATTGAAGCCGAATCGTCGCAACACCGAGATGACGAAGTGCATCAATGAGGTGATTTCGTCCGACATCTGATCCTCTGTGCAAAAAATGTGGCTGTCATCTTGGGTAAAGCCACGAATTCGCATCAGGCCGTGCAGGGTGCCGGCGCGTTCGTAGCGATACACCGTTCCCAGTTCGTACAGTCGCAGCGGTAACTCGCGGTAACTTCGCTGGCGATCGCGAAAGATGAGACAATGCATCGGGCAGTTCATCGGTTTTGGGTAATAGGTGCCGTTGTCCATCTCCATCGGCGGATACATGCTGTCTTTGTAGAAATCCAAGTGACCAGAGGTTTCAAATAATTCGGACTTCGCCAGGTGCGGCGTGTAGACAAACTTGTAGCCGCCGTTTTGGTGTCGGTCGCGGCTGTAGTCCTCCATTATTTTTCGAATGATCGCGCCCTTGGGATGCCATACCGCCAGCCCCCCGCCGAGTTCGGTGGGAAACGACAGCAAGTCCATCTCGGCCGCCAGTCGGCGATGGTCGCGTTTTTCCGCCTCGATCAATCGGGCCAGGTGCTCGTCCAAGGCGACTTTGGACTCCCACGCGGTTCCATAAATTCGTTGCAGCATCGGACCCTTTTCGTTGCCGCGCCAATATGCGCCGGCAACTTTCATCAGTGCAAAGTGCCCGAGTCGTCCGGTCGATGGCACATGCGGACCTCGACATAGATCGACGAATCCATCACCGTTGCGATACACGCTTACTTCGTCGGCACCGGCCAACGAGTCCGCATCTTCCGAATCGGCCGCTCCCGTTGTGACTCGCTGAATGATTTCACTCTTGTATGGCTGCTCGGCAAATAGTTGCAGCGCCTGTTTGGCCGACATCTCTTGGCGAACAAAGAGTTGATCGGCGGCAATTATCTCTCGCATCCGCGCATCGATAGACGACAAATCATCGTCGCTGAATGTGCGGCCATCGGGAAGTTCGAAGTCGTAGTAGAAACCATCCTCGATCGCCGGACCAATGCTGAACTTCGTCCCGGGGAACAACTGCACAACTGCCTGGGCCATCACATGGGCAGAGGAATGACGCAAAATGTGACGACCGGCATCCGAATCGGCGGTGATGATCGCCACCGTCGCCCCATCTGGAAGCACGGCGTTTAGGTCAGATTCTTGGCCATTTATCTTTGCTGCGACCGCCGCCTTGGCCAAGCGCGACCCAATGCTGGCGGCCAGGTCTAGCGCCGTTGATCCCTTTGGCAATGTGCGTGCGGATCCATCGGGAAGAGTGACTTGAAATTCATTGGCAGATACCGACATAACGCAACGAGTCTAGTTTGCGGGCGACCTCAATGGCTTACCAATTGTTCGTCCGCTCCGACTTCACCCTGAGTCATCATGTGCGCGGTCTCGCTTGCCATTGCCTCGGCGCGCTTGGTCGCATACACGTTGCGATATTGCTGACCGGTGAGTAATCGAATTTCAAACATCACTTCGTCAATTAGTTCTCGCAAGATCAGGTGATCATCGTGGCGATTTGAGTAACGCTCCACCGAGATAGGTGCACCAATTCGGATCGTCACCTTTCCACCGAGCCGTGGAAATTTTGCGTTGGGTGGTTGAATTTCCCTTGTCCCCACCACTCCGACCGGAAAGATCGGACAGCTCACCTTCAGTGCAAGTCTTGCGGCGCCGGTGTGACCCTTGTACAACATGCCATCGCGGCTACGGGTGCCTTCCGGAAAGATTCCGAACAACTCTCCGCGCCGCAGGACATTTTCTGCAGCATCGAGTGCGGCGTTAGATTTTTCGCCACCGCTGCGGTCAATCGGAATCATTCCAAGGGCCGGAAATAGTCGACGGGTTTTCCACGAATCCATGTATTCGCTTTTTCCGACGAAGGAGATGTTTCGCGGCGCGTGCAGCATGAGAAATGCCGAATCAAGAAAACTGATGTGATTTGAACACAGAATTGCCGGACCATCTGTTGGAATCTGGTCGAATCCCTCCAACTCAAACTTCCATAATCGTTGCGACGGAAACCGCACCAATTTGCGTACACGCGACTGCAACTTTGTCGCTCCTTGATGCAGTGCGGAAAGGGTCACGCAGTCAACCTACCTAAGTGGCAACTTACGTGGTAGGTGGATTACTGATCCAGCACAATTCCAAGCAGCGCTGCCGCGTTTGTTACCCGATGACCCGATGTCGCCGCCGCGTCGACAGCGGCCACTGCCGCCGGAGTGTCGAGGTCGTCATCTAGCGAGGCGCGAACTTCTGCAAGCGCCGCCGAGCCGTCGCCGGTTGCGGCCCGCTGCCATAAATTGAGACGATCTTGAGCGCGATTGATGAGGCCGTCGTCCCACTCCCAATCTTGGCGATAGTGATGTTCAATTAACCCAAGGCGAATCGCGCGCGGATCGTGCTCGGCTCGCAGTTTGTCGACAAATACCAGATTTCCCCTGCTCTTGGACATCTTGTGACCGTCCATGTGCACCATCGCCACATGCATCCAATGTTTGACAAACGGCTCGCCCGTCGCCGCCTCGGATTGTGCTCGCTCACATTCGTGATGGGGAAAGATGAGGTCGGTTCCTCCACCGTGCAGATCAATCGTCGTGCCAAGTTCGCGCAGCGCTAGGGCCGAGCACTCGATGTGCCAACCCGGACGACCCGCTCCCCACATCGTGTCCCACGAAGGTTCATCGGCGGCCGATGGATGCCACAACACAAAGTCGAGCGGATTGCGCTTGTGCGGATCGTCCACGTTTCCGCCTCGCTCCCGCGCCAGCTCGATCATCGTCGAGCGATCGAGATGAGACAACTCGCCGAACCTCGGTGACTTGCCGACATCGAAGTACACCGAGCCACCGGATTGATAGGCGAATCCGCGTTCGATGACCATGCCGATGAATCCTCGGATATCGGAAATCGCCGACGACGCCCGCGGCGTGCTGCACATCGGCAAGGCGTTGAGGGCAATCATGTCGGCATTGAATCGTGACTCTTCACCCGCCGCCAGATCTAGATAGTGCACCCCGAGTTCTCGGGCCCTGGCAAACAACGGGTCATCAACATCGGTGATATTGCGAACGCAGCGCACCTCGTGACCAAGATCGATGAGTCGTCGCTGCACAATGTCATACGAAATGAATGTAAAGGCATGACCGAGATGAGTTGAGTCGTATGGCGTGATGCCGCACGTGTACATCAGCACCTGCGGTCGAGGCTGGAAGGGAACGACCTGCTGTCGCTGCGTATCAAATAGGTACATTGTCAAAGCAACGGAATCTTTCGACCGCTCACCGGGTCGGCGCCGGGAATTCCTGTCAGTCGCGGCGCCACACGAGTCTTATAGCGAACATTCAGTTGTAATAAAACGGCGGTGAATGCTTCGAGCGCAAGCGCGTTCGAGAGCCCCCCGGTGTTGAGCGGGCGGCAACCCGGTATCGACATCACCAGATCGCTGACGACCTCGATCGCATCCGGGTAGTCGGAACAAATGAGCACATCGCTGTCCACTTTGTGCTCTAAATTGCCGAGTTCCTTGGCCGGCAGATGTTGAAACGCCGCCACGACCTTGCTGTGTGGGAGCGCGGCCTGGACATGGGCGGCGATACTTCCGCGAGGTGGAACAAGTGGTTGAAACTCCTTGCCCACCCGCACCAGTGCGTTAGCCATGGTGATCACGATCTTTCCGCGCAACGCTTCGCTATGTTCGCTGGCGGTCGTCGCCGCCGAATCCCAAGGGGTGGCGACCACAATTAATTCGCAGGCCGCAGCATCCGCATTGTCGCCACCCGTTATTGAACACTTGTAACCCGTCCACAGAGCGATGAGGTCTCGCACAACTTCGATGGCGCGATCATGCGAGCGGGAACCAAGGACGATGTCGTGGCCGCCAACACCGAGTCGCAACCCGAGCCCGCTTCCCGCCGGTCCAGTTCCGCCAATAATCCCAACCCGCATACCGTGAGCCTTACACAAACTAGATCGGACAGATACGGTTGAGGCTATGGGAATTCTTGATCGCAAGAACATTGTTGTTACCGGCGTTCTGACAGAGGCATCGCTCGCCTTTGGCGTTGCCCAACTTGCGCAGCGCGAAGGTGCGACCGTGGTTCTGACGGGGGCCGGGCGCGGACTCTCGATCACCCAGCGCACCGCGCGAAAACTCGACAACCCCGCCGAGGTCTTTGAATTTGACGTCACGGTCGAAGAACACACGGCGCAGGCTCGCGACGCGGTGGCCAAGTCACTCGGCACCGTCGACGGGGTTTTGCATGCGATCGGGTTTGCCCCCGCATCGTGTCTCGGCGATGACTTCATGGTCGCCAAGTGGGACGATGTGGCAACCGCCCTGCACATCTCTACCTATTCGCTCAAGACCCTGGCCGATGCATTTGTGCCGTTGATGCCCAATGGTGGTTCGTTCGTCGGTTTGGATTTTGACAACACCGTTGCCTGGCCCGCCTACAACTGGATGGGTGTCGCCAAATCTGCGTTGGAATCGACGAACCGCTACCTGGCAAAGGAACTCGGGCGAAAGAACATCCGTTGCAACCTGATTGCCGCCGGGCCGATCCGAACCATGGCCGCCAAGTCGATTCCGGGATTTTCGGCTTTCGAAGACGCCTGGGGCACACGCGCCCCGCTCGGATGGAACGTCAATGACTCATCGGTCGTGGCGCGAAGCTGCGTGGCGATGTTGTCTGACTGGTTTCCCGCCACCACAGGTGAAATCATTCATGTCGACGGCGGCTTCCACGCCATGGGTGTGTAGTCGAGAAGTAGGTCCCGTCAAAGTTGGAGCACAGTGATGTTACGAATTCGAGCGACGTTGATGGTGTCGATCTTCGTCGTCACGACGGTTTCGTTCTTTTCGTTCGGCATCGGCGCCATATCTGTCAGCGCCGCCGAAGATCCACTTATCGGTGAACAGTGGGGGTTGTTTGCCATCGGTGCTCCACAGGTCTGGAGTCAATCCACGGGAGTGGGCGTGATTGTGGCGATCGTCGATGGCGGCAGCGGGCCACACCCCGACCTGGATGCAAATCTGAATCCGGGACAGTCAATTATCGATGGCAACAGGACTGCGGGAGGAGACGATTCAAGTGGCGGTAAAGGCCACGGCACTCATGTGGCGGGAATTGTCGCCGCCGTCAACGGCAACGGGATCGGGATCTCGGGGGTTGCGCCGAATGCGCGGCTGCTTCCAATACGCGTGTTCCCCGTGGGGAGCGATAGCCAAAGTAACTCGAGCGATGTTGCCCTCGCGATCAGATTTGCGGTTGATGCGGGCGTCAAGGTGATCAATTTGTCACTCGGTGGCCCTACTAGGCACCAAGGAACGGTTGATGCAATCGCCTACGCAGTTGGAAAAAATGTATTAGTCGTGGCCTCGGCCGGAAACGATGGGACATCTGCTTCGCCAAAATGGCCGTCCGCCGATGACAACACGATCGCCGTCACCGCAACGGACAGGAACAATATCGTCGCCAGCTTTGGTCAGCGCGGCGAGTACATCGACCTTTCGGCGCCGGGGCTCGACATCTTGTCGACAAATCCAACAAATGACCCCAACTGTTCAAAGGCACCAATAGTTGGATATTGCAGCGGCCATGGCACCTCTTATGCCGCGCCGTTCGTCAGCGGCGCCGCTGCCCTGCTGTTTTCTGCGCGACCGAATATCACGGCTGCCCAGGTTCGCTTCCTGCTGCTTTCCACCGCAACCGATCTCGGCGATCCAGGCAAGGACACCACATTCGGCGTCGGGTTACTCAATCTGCCAGCTGCGTTCGCCGCCTTGAACATCATGTTCCCCGTCGTCACCGATCCGGTCATCTCCTCCACCGGTCGCGTCAACTCGGTTGCCACGGGCGCGACCCCGACTAAAACCGATTCACCGCAACTGCAGTGGTATCGCTGCGCAAACGCGGGTGCTGTCGCTACCGCTATACCCGACGACTGCGCAGCGATTAACAATGCGGTCGCAATCACCTATCAGTTGACTGTTAAAGATTTGCGAAAGTTTCTTCGATTCGCCGTAACGACAACGACTACCGGCGCGAAGTCTAAAACGCTGTCGGCGACATCACCAAAGGTCATCGGGGTGTGGCTCAAGCCAACGACACTGCAGCGCGGCGCCACCTACAAATTTGGCCAGTTGATCGGCAGCCCATCCAAAGGCGTGCGAAGCGTCAAGGTGCTCAGCGGCGCCTGTGTTGTCAGAATCTCAGCGCTTCTAGTTGCAACCCAGGCGACGCAGTGCAAGATCAAGGTAACGATTTCCGCCAAGGCGCCGTTTCCGCAACTTGCGTTTACATCACTGATCAACATCTCGACATGAACCGACTGGACGGCGAGACAAGTCCGTACCTGCGTCAGCACAGAAACAATCCGGTCGATTGGTACCCATGGGGCGACGAGGCGTTTGCCGAGGCTCTGAGGCGCAACGTGCCCGTCTTGCTGTCCGTTGGTTACTCGGCGTGTCACTGGTGTCATGTGATGGCCCATGAGTGCTTCGAAGATCTCGAAACCGCGACGATGATGAACAAGTTGTTCGTCAACATCAAGGTCGATCGCGAAGAACGACCCGACGTGGATTCCATTTACATGGATGCCGTGCAGGCAATGACGGGCCGAGGCGGCTGGCCGATGACCGTGTTTTGTGCCCCAAACGGCAAACCATTCTTTGGCGGGACATATTTTCCCAAACCGTCATTCCACCAATTGATGACCGCCATCGATGATGCGTGGCGAAATCGTCGTGGCGAAATCGACACCAACATCACTTCGCTGATGGAGTCTCTGCGGCGAACCAGCCTGATCGCGCCGCACAGCGACATGCCCGCGGCCGATGTCGTCACCTTGGCGGTGTCCAACATGGTCGAGCAATTTGATCCACGCTGGGGCGGCTTCGGGGCGGCGCCAAAATTTCCCAGCACGATGAACCTTGGGCTAGTTCTGCGCCAATATGTGGATCACCCGAGCGATGACTTATCGGCGGTGATCGCCACCACGCTCGATGCGATGGCCTCGGGTGGAATCTACGACCACATCGGTGGCGGATTTTCTCGCTACAGCGTGGACGAAAGATGGCTCGTCCCCCACTTTGAAAAGATGCTCTACGACCAGGCCCTGCTAGCGCGCATCTACCTGCACGGTGAACTGGTGCTCAAGAAACCGGTGTGGAAACAGGTTGTCGAGGAAACCATTGAGTTTGTGTTGCGCGAACTGACCCATCCCGATGGCGGATTCCTCAGCGCTCAAGATGCCGACTCTCTTGACGAGTCCGGTCACAGCCACGAAGGACATTTTTATGTCTGGACCGCGGAACAGATCCGCAGCGTGCTGCCAAGTGAACTGCACGACGATGCGCTGGCGTGGTACGAAATCACAGAGCAAGGAAATTTCGAGGGGGCAAACATTCCGGCCCGATTGCATCACCGCGGCGAACTGCTGCGTTCGGACAAAGTCGAGACAGCCAGGCAATTGTTGCTCGATGCGCGGCGGTTACGGCCCCACCCTGGTTTGGACAACAAGGTCATTACAGAGTGGAACGCGCTCATGCTGTCCTCGCTGGCCGAGGCGGCGGCCGCGTATCAACGACCGGACTGGATGGAAGCGGCGATTCGCAACGGCGAATTTTTGCTACGCGAACTGCGCGATGACAATGGACGATGGTTGCGTACATGGCACCAGGACGGTAACCCGCGGGCCCGGCACGGCGCGTTGGCGCACGATCTCGCTGCTCTCGTGGATGCATTCACGCGTTTGGGTGAGGCAAGCGGCCAGGCACGCTGGATCGCGGAGGCACAAAGCGTGGCCGACCAATTGCTCAATCACTTTTGGGACACCGAACGCGGCGGATTGTTCACCACGGCAGACGATGGCGAGAAACTAATCGTGCGTCAGAAAGATCTGATGGACAATGCCACGCCGTCGGCGAACTCGACTGCCGCACTAGCCCTGTACAGGCTGGCCGCCCTGACCGGTGTTACCCGTTACGAGAATATTGCAGATCAGATACTCAAACTCTTTGCCGGAATCATTTCTAGCGCGCCCACCGCGTTTGGAAATTTGCTCGCCGCGGTGCACCTTCGCCAGGCGGGCACTACCGAAGTCGTAGTCGCCGGCACCAGACCCGATCTCGTGTCGCTCGTGCACAGTCAGTGGTTACCCACGGCCGTCGTTGCCTGGGGCGAACCGTACGATTCGCCGCTATGGCGCGATCGTTCCGGTGATCGTGCATTTGTCTGTCATCACTATGTTTGCGAATCCCCCGCCAGCACTGCGGAAGAACTCACGGACTCGCTGCACCGCGCTACCAGCGTTGGCGGTGAATAATTTCCGTGTTGCTCCGCCGTTTACGAGACGCGCTAACACCCTTTTGTCCAGCACCTTGTTTCGCGTCATCGGCGGCCGGCCAGCCAAGGGCGAGTGCGCCGATCAGTTGCATCTGATCCGGAACCTCAAATAACCGACGCATCTCATCGGCACCGTTAAACACGGCGAAGAAGAGAGCCCCCAGTCCTTCGTCTTGTGCCGCCAACAACATTGTCATGACCGCAAATGATGCGTCCACCGTCCAATACGGGGTTGGCCACGCCGATACTCCGGCGCCAAGACCCGTTGCCGACTTGTCGGCTTCGCCATAGCGGCGTACATAGGCGTTCGGGTCGGCAAAGGCGACGGCAATGAGCGGTGCCTCAAATAGTTGTGGCCAGCGGAAGCCATTTCGCGTCTCTGTTGGAAATGTCATGTTCCAGAATTCGGCAATTTGCGTGCCCTCAAGAATGAGCAGATGCCAACCCTGAGTCTTTCCCGCCGACGGGGCGCGTGATGCGAGATCGACCAAGCGATCGACGATCTGTGGCTCGACGGGGCGCGGGGAAAACGCGCGGGTCATCTTGCGACCGACAACAACGTCGGCGAACTCCACCTACTCCTGCTTAGTGCTTACCGAGTTTGGCCAGCGACTCTGCCATCGTCCAACCGTGAACGATGAGGACGCCACCCTTTGACTTGGAGACCGACTTAAATTGCGCTGCGACTTCGGGAGAGGTCTTTTCTGGCTTCAAGGACTCATGATCGAGAAACCCGCTGTGGCCGTTGCTCTTGACCACAAAACTCTGCTCGTCGTATGTCGAGTCGACACCAAATCGGCGGGCAAGACGCTTGCCCCATGCCCGTTCTTCGCCTACGGCGCGATGTTCCGGGCGCGGAATGAGATCGGTGATGCCTTTAAAAGCGCACAGCGCATCGGGGGTGAGAAACCGAGAACCGACAACGACATCTTCGTCGGGGAATGCCATCAAAGCGCGGTGAAACGCCTCGCCCATCAGACCCTTGAGCACCGCTTCGCGCTTGGTGGTGCGCTTGATGCTCATCAACCCCAGCAATACGCAGGGCGTGCCGCCGATCCGTTCTAGAGTCGAAAACGTAAAGCCGTGCAACTTGCCGTCGATGCGGGCACATGTGAACAACACCCAGTCTTCTTTGGCCTTGGAAATTACCCCAATCCCAAACGAACCACCCATTGAGGCAAGATCGTCGAGGTCGGTATCAGTTAGAGACGCACAGTCTCGTGTGTCTACCACAACTGTCATAGACCTACATTCTGCCATCAAAATGATCGTTTCAGACGAGTTTGATCACACCCGCATTGTTATGGCGTGCTATTCGATATAAACGGCGGCGCCAAAGACAACCCGTAATTGACCCATCGCACGGTCGATGTTGACGGTAAATTCTGGACCCAATCGCACAACTTTGTCGTCGGCGAGATGCAACAACACAGGAGCATCACCCGGATGATCATTCAAGATGGATTTCAGTCGTTCGATGATTCCCTCGGTGAGCGATCTTGCCATGAGTTTGACGTGCAGAACTTCTTGACCGACCTTTAAACCTTCAAGCACCGTGACTTCGGTGGCCATGAAACCAATTCTGGAGTCATCGCGTTTATCGAGACGCCCACGCACCGAAACAATTAGATCTTCGGCCAGTTGGTGTCCGTGTTTCTCAAGTGTCTTTGGAAATACCGTCACTTCGATCGAACTTTCCAAGTCTTCGAGCGTGAAGGTGGCCATCTGTTCACCCTTACGGGTGAATTTTCGACCCAATCCATTGATGATTCCACCGATGGTGAGGAACTTTCCGTCTTCGTTTTCTATCGCCTCAAGAATTGAGCAGTCCACCCGCCGTCGTAACGCGCCCTCAATTCCCATCAGGGGGTGATCCGAAACATATAGACCAAGCATTTCTTTTTCGAACTTCAATTGTTCTGTCTTGTCGAAATGCAAGTCCGGAATTGACAGTCGCTCGCTGAAACCCATGTGCTGATCATCGGCCTCGCCAAAAAGGCTCATCACACCCTGGTCTCGCTCGCGCCGACGAAGAATCGTGGCGTCGATAATTGGTTCGAATACGGCCAGCAAACCTTTGCGGGGATGACCCAAATTGTCAAACGCACCCGCCTTGATCAGAGACTCGACGGTTCGCTTATTGAGTACCTGTTCGGGGACTCGTTCTGCAAAGTCATAAAAACTTGTAAACAGTCCGTTCGATTCACGGTTTGCGACGATGAGTCCCACGAGTCCTTCGCCTACGTTGCGAATTGCCGAAAGACCAAATGCAATTTGCGGCCCGCCCTCCGAACCGACGGGCACAAAATTAACGCCGGATTTATTGATGTCCGGAATCAGAACGGTGACCTTGCTGGCCCGCGCATCGGCCAGGTAGACGGCGGCCCTGTCGTAGTTGGCCTTCACGCTGGTAAGTAGACAGGCCATGTACTCCACCGGATAGTGCGCCTTCAGATATGCGGTTTGGTAGGCGATGAGCCCATATCCGTACGCGTGGCTCTTGACGAAGGCGTAGTCGGCAAAGTTTTCGATGATGTCAAATAATTCTTTGCCAAGATCGCGTCCGTATCCGGTTTTTTCGCAACCGTTTTCAAAGGTGACACGCTCCTTGACCATCAATTCGCGAATTTTTTTACCACATGCCTTGCGCAGGTTGTCAGCCTCTGCCAATGAGTACCCGGCAAATTTCTGAGCCACGCTCATGATGCTTTCCTGATAGATCATCAGACCGAACGTGTCGGCGAGAAGTTCGGCGGCATCCGGATGAAAATAATGAGTCGACTTGCGACCGTTTTTGAAATCGGCGTAGTCGTTGTGCATGTTTTCGCTCATCGGCCCCGGTCGATACAAGGCCACGACGGCGGCGATGTCTTCCATCTTTTCGGGAACCAGCGACTTGAGCAGTGCCCGCATTGGTGGCGACTCCAACTGAAATACGCCGATGGTGTTGCCCGATGCAAGGAGCGAGTATGTGATCTTGTCATCGAGCGGTATCGAGTCAATGTCAAAGTTTGGATCCCGCGTGGCGCGAACCATGGCGTTGGCATCGGTGATCACATCGAGGTTGCGTAAACCCAAGATGTCCATTTTCAACAACCCGAGTTCTTCCACCCCGTGCATATCAAATTGGGTCACGACCGGCGATTCTTCCGGCGCGTGGCCCTGCTCGGTTTTGCGCTGTATCGGCAAGTACTCGGTAAGTGGCTCCTTTGTAATCACCATTCCCGCGGCGTGTATGCCCACCGACCGTTTGAGACCTTCCAGACCGCGGGCGACGTCGACGATTCGTTTGACATCGGGATCGGTCTCACACAGTGACCGCAACTCGAGTGCCGCGCGATAACCGTCGCGATGTTCGTCGCTGTGTTCGAAACAATATTTAAGAGGTGTATCGCGACCCATCACCAACGGTGGCATGAGCTTGGCGATCTTGTCACCGGTGGTGGGCGGGAATCCAAGTACGCGGGCGGCATCACGAACGGCGTTGCGCGCCTTGATCGTGCCAAAGGTGATGATTTGGGCGACGTGATCCCGGCCGTACTTTTCGGATGCGTACCGAATGATCTGATCGCGGTATCGGGAATCGAAGTCCATGTCGATGTCCGGCATCGAGATTCGACTCGGGTTCAGGAATCGCTCAAACAGAAGGTCGTATTTGATCGGGTCTAAATCGGTGATCTGCAGGCAGTACGCCACAGCGCATCCCGCCGCCGAACCGCGTCCCGGTCCGACCCGAATTCCATGTTCGCGTGCATAACGAATGAGGTCCCAGACAATCAGAAAATACGAACTAAAGCCCATGTCGGCGATCGTCTTGAGTTCGTAGGCCAAGCGCTCGACAACCGCCTTTGGGGGAACCTTGCCCCATCTCCGTTCGGCCCCCTCCAAGGTGAGGTGTCGGAGGTACTCGCCCTCGTTGGTGAATCCGGTTGGAATTTGGAAATCGGGCAGCACCGGTTTGCCAAATTCAATCGTCACGTTACTGCGTTCACCAATCAGCAAACTGTTGTCGCATGCTTCGGGCACATCGCGGAACAACCACCGCATTTCAGCGGCGGTCTTCAAGTAGTGCTCCTGACCTTCAAACTTAAATCGATTCGGATCCGAAATCGTGCAGCCGGTTTGTACACAGAGCAGCGCATCGTGGGCGGTGTGATCCTCGCGATGCGTGTAGTGAGTGTCGTTGGTGGCAATCAACGGAGCGCCAATCGCCCGCGACAATTCAATCAACTGAGGATTGGTGCGTTGCTGATCGGCAATTCCGTGATCCTGAATTTCAATGAAGAAATTATCCTTGCCAAAGATGTCTTGAAATCGACTGGCCAGTCGCAGCGCGCCGGCATCGTCGCCGTGCAACAGCGACTGCAGGACATGACCGCCCAGGCATCCGCTCGTCGCAATTATTCCCTGGTGATGTCGCTCCAATAGTTCCCAGTCGATGCGTGGCTTGTAGTAGTAGCCCTCGAGAAAAGCGAGGCTCGACAGCTGAATGAGATTTCGATAACCCACATTCGACTCGGCCAACAGCGTGAGGTGGTAGTACAACTTCTTTCCACCTTCGGTCTCACCGCCCGAGTCATCCATTCGTCCACGTCGCGCCGGACGTTCCGATCGATGCTCGTTGGCCATGTAGGCCTCCATGCCGATGATCGGTTTGATGCCCTGGTTGTTACAAGCCTTGTAAAAATCGAGGACGCCGTACATGTTGCCGTGATCGGTCATCCCAAGAGCACTCTGGCCGTCGGCAACTGCCTTGGCCACCAGGTCATCCACTCGTGATGCACCGTCCAACATGGAGAACTCGGTGTGCACGTGTAAATGGGTAAATGAATCCCCCACCGAGAGCCTCCTTGATCTGGTGCCGGCGCTAATCGCGCGTGTGGAGTGGGGACATTACCAGTGGCACCCGCGGCCTTCGTGGATTACAGATATGTTCCGGGCCGCTCCGCTGGCGCTTGGTCGCTGGGTGCGCTTGGCAGTTGGCGCATCTGTTCAAGCTGCTGGCGCGCCGCAAGTTGCTGCGCAAAAAGCGTGGCCTGAATGCCGTGGAAAAGTCCCTCCAACCAACCCACCAACTGGGCCTTGGCAACTCTCAATTCGCTGTCGCTTGGTACTACACCGTCGCGAAAAGGGAGAGCGAGCGTTCGCAACTCGTCGGCCAAGTCAGGTGACAGCGCTTCAGTCAGTTCGACAATCGATCGCTCGTAAATTTCGGCCAGGCGTTCACGACTTGGCGCATCCAATTTCATCGAGTGCACCTCTTCCAGCAGTTGCTTGATCATCGAACCAATCCGCATCACCTTGGCCGGCGAGGTCACGGTCTCTTCGCTCTGTGCATCAGCAGTGGCCTCTGGGCCGACGATCGCCGTGGGTTTGATCACTTCGATGGATTCGCTATTTGTACTCATGGTGCCTTAAGTATCTCAGTTTTCAACACGTAGTGCCAATAACGGCACATCCAGCTCGTCATCGGTAAGTGCGCCATGCCTGCACATCAACGGAAACGGACCAGAGTCTGCGCTGTCATCAAAACTTGTTGGGGCATGGGCGATGAGCGCCACATCACCGAGCCGTTGGCGAGCCGAATCCGTCACCCGCGGACCAAACCATCCGCCGTCGGAAAGTTCGTCACGCCGCATCACCCAGGCAACATCGGCATAGTTTTCTTGCGCGGTTGCCCACAGATCATCAACCGAGTTTGGGCGAGTGTGCAACCAGCGAAACCGACCCTCTCCGGATTGAAATGTGGTCAGCGCCGCAACATCGGCGTGCAGTTTTGTCGTGTTTGTGCCGACCTCAACTTGTCCGTGATCGGCGGTGATCAATAACACGGAGCCAGGCACGAGCACGGAAGCAATGTCGGCCACCAGCCGATCGGCCTGACGAAGCTCTGCGTCGTAATAATCACCAAAGCCGCGCTCGTGAGCGATCTTGTCGATCCCGTCGTAATAGGCATAAATAAACAAATGCCCGTTAGCGAGTAATTGGCGAACCTGAACGGCGATGCTCGATGCGCTACGCCAACCGTATGCTCGCGCCCCGCGAAGGTGTGCCTCGGTAAATGCCGAGCCTTCAAGTTCCGACTTGCTCAGAACGGGTACAACGGCGCCCATGAACGGCGGACATGGCTGAATCACATCGGGCGGATACATCAGGCGCAAATCGCCCTTTTCGTCCCCCCAACGCAGCATCTGCATCACTCGGCCACCCATGTTCATTCGATAACCAATGAGTCCGTGTTCGCCGGGAGCCAGCCCGGTGGTAATCGATGTCAGCGCCGACACCGTCGTCGTCGGCGCAATTGTGGTAATTGAATTTCCGCTCATGGTCGCCAGAGTTGGGCACATTGAGATGCGCTGTTGCAGTTGGTTCCAGCCCAAGCCATCCAAGATGAGTAGGACGACTTGATCTGCGCCTTGTACCACTTTCGGCATCCAACCGGGCAATTCGGCTGTCCCGCGTGGTCCCAAGATTGCGGGAATGATGTTCGACACACATCCGCCGCCATAGTCGGGAATGCGCGGCTGGGAGATACCTGGCGGCGGCGAAAGTTGCGTCATTTAGCAGGCCAATCCATTGTGCGATCTACACTAGGTGGGTGCGTGTATCCACTCGAGGCGATTACGCCTGTCGCGCTTTGTTGTCGCTCGCGCTTCATAGCGACGCGTCCGGCCCCACATCGGTACGCGACATCGCCGCCAGGACTGCTCTCCCCCAGCCTTATCTTGAGCAGATCTTGTTGGCCCTCAAGGGCGCCGGTCTCGTTAAATCCAAGCGCGGAGTCGGCGGCGGATATGTGTTGGCACGCTCCCCCCAAGACATTCGGCTTTCCGAAATTATCTCGGCGGTCGATGGTCCGATCACACTTGGAGACTTTGGTCAACCGCATCAAGATGGGGCCTGCGACCACGAGGGACATTGTGTGCTGCTGGCGATTTGGAATGTGGCAGGAGAACACATGCGGGCGCACCTTGCCAAGTACACGCTCGCCAATGTTGCCCAGGCCGCGCAGGGCAATGCTCCGTGGCCAGTACACACAGTCTGACGCTGCGAGATTATTCGCATCGCGAAATAATGTCGGACATATCTTTGGGCATGTCTGCGTCAAAGTTCATTTCCACACCGCTAATCGGATGACTGAATCCAAGTTTTGCGGCGTGTAGCAACGGGCGCGGGGATGACAGCGAACTACGAGCACCACCGTATGTTGGATCGCCGACAATGGGATGACCAATCGATGCCAGGTGCACTCGAATTTGATGGGTTCGCCCGGTATCAAGTTCACATTCAACAATTGCGGTAGCCATTGGCCGTGTAAATATTTTGCGAACCTCGTACCTCGTGCGGGCAAATCGTCCATCGACTACCACGGACATTTTCGTTGGATCGCGATGATCACGACCAATCGGCGCATCGATTACCCCGACCGCTACTGCGGGATGTCCCCACACAAGCGCCTCGTATCGTCGTGCCACACGACGCTCGGATAACGCCTTTACCAATGCTTCGTACGCAATTTGACTGCGCGCCAACAGCATCAATCCCGAGGTTCCGGCATCGAGGCGATGGACGACTCCTGGGCGTAGCGGATCGCCGACCGATGCAATTTCCGGATACCGGGCAAGGGCGCCGTTCACTAGTGTGCGCGTGGGATTTCCGGCACCGGGATGCACAACTATCCCTGCGACCTTGTTCACGACAATCACATCGTCGTCTGCGTACACCACATTGACATCGATCGATGAGTCGGCACCGGGAAGTTCCTTTGTCGGCAACAGCATCGTGTCGACACCAATACTTTGCCCCTCTCGAACTTTGATCTTGCCGGCCGTGACGACCACCCCATCGAGTGTTACGCCGCCCGCTTCGATGAGAGATGCGGTGGCGCTGCGACTGACATCCGCGATCAGTGCAACAACGCGATCGACTCGTTGATCGTGCAGGGCACTGGGAATGGTTTCGGACATCATGATGACAGGGGCGCCTCTACCATTCGCTGAGTTCGCGATGCACCAAACAGCATCAATCCCGCACCGATCATGACGCACATATCGGCGACGTTAAACACTGGCCACCATTGAAAATCGATGAAGTCAATGACCGACCCGCGTAACCAACCTTCTCCTCGCGCCAGTCTGTCGATGATGTTGCCGACCGCGCCGCCGATGATCAGACCGGTGGCCACGAGGGTCACCGTATGTCTCACTCGCCGAAGCGAAATGATCAACCCAATGACAACGATCATCGCCAGCGCCCCGATGAACGGTCCCAGGCCGGAGCCTTTGGAAAATGCCATCCCAGAGTTGTACGTGAGGTTGAACTGCAAGGTCCATGCAACGTGAATTCGTCGACCATCGCCGAGTGAGTTGACGGCCCATTTTTTTGAAAGTTGATCAACAGCGATGACGACGAGTGCAATGACCAATCCAGTAGCGAAGGTTTTTCGACGCGCAGTTGCACGAACATGGCCGATCGGAGGCCCTTCGGTCATCGATTACCAATTCCCCCAACACGCTCGAGCACGGATTCGGTGGTCCACGGAAGTGCCTTCAGCCGTTCGCGGGCAATCGGCAGACCCGAGTGCACGGAGTATCCATATTCACCGGTCCGAATTCGAATTAACGCCGCATCGATTTCCTCCACCGTCTGGCGGGCCTGGGCCGAGAGGGTGAGATCACGCTCTCGTTCGACAACCATCGTGTCTCCCTCGCCACCTTCCTCGTCAAATTGCACGTCTCCCATTTCGACATCTTGGATCAGTGCATGTGCCTCGTCCTCGAGTCGATTGGCCTGTCCAAGCAATTTTCTACGCGCTTCGACAAGTGCGTCTCGTTGCGAACCGAGAAACCTAAGGTCGAATTCTTTGGTGGCCTGAATACCGTCAAGAAATGTTGTCTTGATAATTGGTGGTCGCGGTGGCGGAACAGGTTTACGCTTCGCCTTCAACGCCGCTTCCCGAGCGGCTAACTGGGCTTCGGCCTTGGCCTTGCGCTCGGACTCGCGGGCTAACACTGCCGTCGCTCTGGCGGCTTCCTTTGCCGCTCGGGCCGCTTGGCGCTCAATGTCAAGTCTTGCCTTGGCTTTTGCCTTTTCTTTGGCCGCCGTGGCCGCCATCTTTTTCTTGATGGCCTGTTCGCGCTTGCGTTGGGCGGCGAGTATCCTGCGCGCTTGGTCTAGTTTTCGTTTGGCCAATTTTCGGGCCGCCTCGTCCGCCTTACGAATCGCCGCCTTCTTGGCCAACTCAATTTTCTTTTTCTTGGCGACAGCAAGTTTCTGTTTTTTCGCCAGTGCGGTGGCTTTCTTGACCTGGGCGGCCTTCTTGGCCAGCGCAACTTTTTTCGTCGCCGCCGCTTTTTTGGCTA
>CAYGOJ010000009.1:0-5227 GCA_964351545.1 uncultured Acidimicrobium sp. | reverse complement strand
TGGGCGGCCTTCTTGGCCAGCGCAACTTTTTTCGTCGCCGCCGCTTTTTTGGCTAATGCTTTCTTTTTCTTTGCTAGCGCGACCTTTTTCTTGACCTGCGCAGCCTTCTTCTTGGCGGCCCTTTTTTGTGCAATCGATGTCGCCATAGCTACCTCACAGAGATGTTTTGGATGAAAATCGGCTATTTAGGTGTATCTACAAGCGCATTACCGTACTCGCTCCACGGATAAAGCGATCGGTGTTCCCTCAAGTTCGGCGTTCGGCGTGAGCGAATCGTCCCACACAACGCTTAGCGCCAGGGTTTCGCTCATCAGAGTCTGCATGTGGGTATCCACCTGGTCCCGCAGAACCGGTGGAAAACCCAGTGTCAGAAGGATTCGATCCGAGACGGCCAAGCCGGCATCCCGACGGGCCTGTTGCACAAGTCGAATCACGTCGCGAGCAGCGCCCTCGGCCTCAAGTTCGGGGGTCATCGTGGTATCGAGAGTGACCATTCCGTTTCCGTCGCTCAACACCGACATGGCCAACGCATCGCTCCTGCTTTGGGTGGATCTGCTGACTCTGAAAAAGTACTCGGCGGGCTGCAACTCGACTCCGTCGATGACAATAACGTCTCCGATTTGTTGCCATTCGCCTCGCTTGAGGGCCGCAAATACTGCCTGAGTCTGCGCTCCCAGTCGTGGCCCAAGTAGTTCGGGTCGTAGCTGGAGTTCTTTGCGCGGAAGTTCGCTCAGGTCGGTGGTCAGGATAACTTCCCGCACATTTACCTCATCGGTAATCAAGGGGATGAATGGTCTCAACATCTCGGCAATCGGAGACGCAACGGTCACCGAGGCCAGCGGCAAACGAACCCGTAGGCCGTGTGACTTGCGCAACGACAACACCGTGGAACACACATCACGAACCTGATCCATCGCCTTCGTCAAGTCTTGGTCGTCGACAAACTTTGTTGCATCGGGCCACGAATGCAGGTGAACGCTTCGTTCGCCGGTTAGCCCGCGGAAAATCTCTTCGGTAAGCAACGGCAACAACGGGGCGGCCGTCAGACAGACGGTGTGTAACACGGTGTGCAAGGTATCGATCGCTGCCTTATCGCCAATCCAGAATCGATCCCGACTGCGTCGAATGTACCAATTGGTGAGTACATCGAGAAAGGTCTTGATCTTGCCGCAGGAAACGAACAAGTCGTAGTCGTCGAAGGCCAAAGTTGTTTCATCGACCAGAGTTCGCAACTTGGTGAAAATATAACGATCGAGAACATTGGTGCTGTCGTATCGTAATTCTCCGCTCGTCTTTTCGGCGTTGGCGTAGAGCGATAAAAAATACCAACTGTTCCATAGTGGCAGCATCACCTGCCGGACGGTGTCACGAAAACCCTCTTCGGTGACCGCGAAGTCGGAACCGCGCAAAATTGTGGACGACAATAGGTACCAACGCATGGCATCGGCACCGTGCGTATCGAACACCTTCATCGGATCGGGATAATTGCGCAGGCTCTTGGACATTTTCTGTCCGTCGTCGGCAAGAATCGTCCCGTGACTTATGCATGTAGAAAACGCCGGCCGATCAAATAACGCGGTGGCGAGGACATGCAATGTATAAAACCACCCTCGAGTCTGTGGAATGTACTCAACGATGAAGTCACCCGGATAGTGATTCTCAAACCATTCCTGATTCTCAAATGGATAGTGAACCGAGGCGAAGGGCATCGACCCACTTTCGAACCAACAATCCAAGACCTCTGGAATCCGACGCATGACTGAATTGCCGGTTGGATCATCGGGATTTGGTCGTGTCAGGTTGTCGATCGCAGATCGATGCAATTCGTTGACGGTCGTACCGAAATCGCGCTCCAATTCGGCGATTCCGCCGTACACATCGACCCGCGGATAGGCAGGATCGTCGCTTTTCCACACCGGCAGAGGCGAGCCCCAGAAACGATTGCGACTGATGTTCCAGTCGCGAGCATTTTCAAGCCATTTACCGAAACTTCCGTACTGCAAATGTTCCGGAATCCAGCGAATGTCATTATTTAGTTCCAGCATTCGCGTCTTGATTTTCGTGACATTGACAAACCACGAGGACACCGCCATATAGATGAGAGGAGTACCCGTGCGATAGCAATGCGGATACGAGTGGTCGTAGGTCTCGTGTCGCAATACCACTCCCCGCTCTTTGAGCGTGCGAATGATTGGTGGATTGGCGTCGAAGACCAACATGTTCTGATAATCGGGAACCGCGGCGGTGAATCTTCCCCGGCTGTCGACGGGCACGACAAGGTCAATTCCGACCAGATCGCAAACCCTCTTGTCATCTTCGCCAAATCCCGGAGCCAGGTGGACGACGCCGGTGCCCTCGTCGGTGCTGACGAAGTCGCCGGCCAATACAACAAATGCGTTGGGCTGATCGGCGAAGTACGGAAACAACGGTGTGTAGTGTCTCCCCACCAAATCTGCGCCACTCATCGTCGACAGCGTTACGCCACCTTCCAATTCCTTTGCATAAGCAGAGAGTCGGGATTCGGCCAAAATGTAGGTGCGATCGTTCAGTCGCACCGATGCGTACACAACATCGGGCGCAACGGCGAGGGCAAGATTGCTCGGAAGCGTCCACGGCGTGGTCGTCCAGGCCAACAATTCTTCCCCCGTATCAAGTTGAAACCCAATCGTAAGTGCGGGGTCTTGCACCTGTTTGTAGGCGTCGTCCATCCGCGTTTCGGTGTTGGAGAGCGGAGTCTCGAGTGCCCACGAGTACGGCAACACGCGAAATCCCTCGTAGATCAGACCTTTGTCCCACAGCGTCTTGAAGGCCCACATCACGCTTTCCATGTACGACAAATCCAGGGTCTTGTAGTCGTTGTCAAAATCCACCCAGCGGGCCTGACGGTTTACATATCCCCGCCATTCATTCGTGTACCGCAGCACCGACACCTTGCAGAAGTCATTGAACTTGTCAATGCCATAATCGGTAATCGCCTGTCGTCCGGAAATACCCAACTGACGCTCGGCTTCCGATTCGGCCGGCAGTCCGTGACAATCCCAGCCAAAGCGACGCTCGACTCGCTTTCCGCGCATCGTTTGATATCTAGGCACAGCATCCTTGACGAAGCCCGTCAATAGATGCCCGTAGTGCGGCAATCCATTTGCAAATGGAGGCCCATCATAAAAAACAAATTCATTGCCACCCGCATCGCCGGCATCATTGTGGTCAACCGAGGCGACAAAGGTGCCGTCTGTTGCCCAGTAGTTCAGTGTGCGCGTTTCAAGAGCCGGAAAGTTTGGCTGGGGGTCGACCTGCGGATAACTCACGGGTCGTCAGTGTAGAAGAACTTGAGTCTCTAGCACCCAAGAATAAGGCGTTGAACAACGATATTAAGGAACAACAACAACACGAGCGGCGACAAGTCAAGTGGTCCAAGCGCCGGTAGCGATCGGCGCACGGGCGCAAGAACCGGTTCTGTGGCGGCATGGACCCAGCGCAAAATTTGACCCATCGGGCCGCTTGGATTAATCGGAAACCATGACAGCAATACTCGCGCCAAAATGAGCAACGAAAATATTTCGCTTGCCGAACAGAGCAGACTTACGATCATCGAAAAGCCGCGTCGGGTGTTTTACTAATCGCGACTGACACGGGCGCCCGGTGGTTTAATCAGAAACACACCGGCGGCAACCTTTTCTAAAACTCCTGCCGTTACGTACACCAATCCGCTGACAAAATCCAGGAGGCGACGAGCCGTATCCGCATCGGCCGAACCAAGGTTCATGATTACCGGCTGACCGTCGCGATAATGATCCGCGATTTCCTTGGCCTGATCGAATCGAGTCGGACGAATCGTGACAGGTTCGGCAACATTGACCGGAAGTGGACGCACCGTTGGCGTCTGACGATTTCCGCCTGCCGAACGAACGTGCACGCTGGAGTCATCCCTCGGCGCCGCCGCTCGGCGTGGTGGGGCGGCGCGTTCGTTGACATAGTTGTCGTCGTAATCGTCGTCTTCAAATTCGTCGTTGGGTTCAACTATTCGGCGACGGTCGCGAGGCTGACGGGATAGAGGTTCACGCCTGGCCGGACGCTCGCGAGCAATCGAGGCGTCGTAATCGTCATACACATCGTCCGGCCCTAAACCCAGATAATCCATTGCCCGACGAAACATCGACATCGTTCTTACTTTATCTCATTTGGCGACTACCGCGACGGACGCTGGCCAAATAGCGCGGTTCCCACTCGCACCAAAGTTGCCCCCTGCTCAATTGCAATTTCAAAATCTCCGCTCATTCCCATTGACCGCTCGGGCAAACCCCACTCGTCGGCAAGTTCGCGCAGCCGACCAAAGGCACGGCGGGTCTGGTCGGCTTCCCCGCTGGTCGGACCGATGGTCATCAGCCCTGTTACCTGCAATCCGCCGGCGCGGGCGCGATTCAACAACCCCTCAACCTCTGATGGATCGCAACCCGCTTTGGACCGTTCTCCTGTGGTGTTTACCTGCAGCATGAGCGATGACGATTTGTCCCGTACCGACGCTGACGATCGCAAGATGAGTTCGTCGACAACTGCGGCGCGATCCACCGACTGCCAGACATCGACGATGTCGATGAGCGCTTTAACCTTGTTGCGTTGAATTTGGCCGATGAAATGGATCGGCAACCGCAGCGTTGGATCGACGAGAGCCACCTTGTGAACCAGTTCTTGGGAGTAATTCTCACCCACCCCGTCGCAGCCCGCATGATATGCCGCGACCATTGCTTGTGCGCCCCACGACTTTGTCACCGCGACCAGTTGAACGTCGACTCCGCCGAGAACGCGAATTCGTTCACGAATCTCGCCGACCCGAAGTCGAATTTGGTCGGCGTCCATTTTCAGGACGGCTAGAGATTGTTATTTAAGGAACGACGGCACATCGAATTCGTCATCGTCATCCGATGTCGATTCAGAACCACCGAAGAGTTCTTTGAGGCGATTGCTCTTGGTATCGGTTCGACCTTCGCCACGCCCGTCGCCGCGCGAAATCGTGCGGGGTGCACCGGCATCCCAGCGATCGAAACCGGCGGCTATCACGGTGACTCGAATTTCGTCGTCAAGTTCGTCGTCGATGACGGTGCCAACAATGATCAGTGCGTCCTGGTGCGCAACGGCGTGGACAACCTCGGCAGCGGCATTGAGTTCGAACAGACCCATATCCGACGGACCGGCGACATTGAGCAGTATTCCGCGCGCACCATCGATC
>CAYGOJ010000008.1:14722-30346 GCA_964351545.1 uncultured Acidimicrobium sp. | reverse complement strand
TGCTTGCCTTTACTTTGCCTGGTCAAGGGTCTCAACGACCCGGCATGGGTAGACCGTGGGTAGACCATGAGAGTTGGGAACTAGTAACCGAGGCTTCGGCTCTTGCTGGTCGCGACATCGGTGCGCTACTCCTTGACTCCGATGCAGAAGAATTAAAGGACACTAGAAATGCCCAGTTGTCTACTTTTGTTCTGAGTCTGATGGTTTTGGACGCGGTGGAACGGCTGGGAATTGAGCCAAGTTTTTGCGCCGGTCATAGTTTGGGCGAATATTCCGCGCTGACAGCAACCGGGGCCTTGGGATTTGACGATGGTGTGCGTCTCGTTGTGGAAAGAGCCGCAGCCATGCACGATGCAGGCTTACAATCTCCCGGTGTCATGTCTGCGGTATTAGGACTAGATGACGAGGACGTCGAGATCGCCTGCCGACGCGCCGACAGCGAAGTGTGGATTGCTAATTTCAATGCTCCTGGACAGGTGGTGATCGCCGGTTCACCGCAGGGAGTGGCCGCCGCCTCCGTTCACGCCAAGCAGTTGGGAGCCAAGCGCGTGATGGTGCTCCCCGTATCCGGGGCATTTCACACCCCATTTATGACGATGGCCCGCGAGCGCCTGCGGGAGGCAATTGCGATCGCTCGACCGCGCGATACCGAAGTTCCCATTGTTTCCAATGTCGATGCCCTACCGCACGATGACGGCGACGAATGGGCGTCGCTGCTGTCGGCTCAACTCTCGAGTCCGGTCCGTTGGAAACACGGATTGTTGACAATGGCTCAGGCCGGCGTCATCGGATTCATTGAACTTGGCCCGGGCGCCGTACTGACCGGGATGGCCAAACGAACCATCGAGGGGGCGCGCACCATCAGCGTTGCCACACCAGATGACCTCGACAAGCTCATCGAATGGGTCGGAACGGTAAACCCCGCTGCATCGGTAATTACCGAAATTCATGAGGGTGAGCACTTATTCGCGGTGGAGCGACTTGTGGTCAGTCCGGCAGCTGGCGTGTTTAAGCCAACCGGTGCCCTCGCCGATGGTCACGCCATCGAAGTTGGCGATGTTCTCGGCCATGTTGCAGATCATGAGGTACGCAGTCCTTTTGCCGGGATACTGCAGAGTTATATCGCCGTAGAAGGTGAGCGAGTTACTTCACGCCAACCTATTGCCTGGTTGCGGACCCATTAAGGACACGAAAAGGAAACTCGGATGCCACATATTCCACCCTCAATTCGCGGAGCGGTCATTACGGGTTGGGGCACCGCCTTGCCCGAAAAAGTGGTTAGCAACGACGATCTGGCAAAAACAATGGATACTTCAGATCAGTGGATCCGCGAACGTACCGGAATTGAGCGACGTCACATCGGCGGATCGACGGCCAGCCTTTCCATTGAATCTGGGCGGCGTGCATTGCACATGTCGGGAATTGATCTCTCCGAAATAGATGCCCTGGTTCTTTCGACTACAACACCCGATCGAACAGTTCCGGCAACATCTGCCCGCGTACAACACCAACTCGGACTTCGTTGTGGAGCATTCGATATCAATGCGGCATGTTCTGGTTTTGTCTATGGATTGGTAACTGCCCACGGTCTAATCGCCATGGGTGCACGAAACGTATTGTTGATTGGCACGGACACGTTGTCACGGATTACCGATTGGACCGACCGCAACACGGCCATCTTGTTCGCCGATGGATCTGGTGCGGCAGTTATTTCTGCCGTAGACGGTCCCGGTCAATTACTGGCATGGGATCTGGATGCCGACGGCTCAGCGGAGGAACTTCTGTATGCCGAGATCGGCGGCACTCTTGCCATGGACGGCAAAGAGGTATTTCGCAAGGCGGTACGAGTGATGGTCGACTCTGCCAAAAAGTCGATGGCGATCGCCGGGGTATCGGCTGACGAGATCGCGCTGGTTGTGCCCCACCAGGCCAACATTCGAATAATTAGTGCCGCATGCGAAAGACTCGGTGTGCCAATGGAACGCACGGCCGTAGTGCTTCAAGAAACCGGCAATACCTCGTCGGCGTCGATACCGCTCGCTCTCTTTGATGCGGCCGATCGAAACCGACTACACCCGGGCGATTTGGTTCTGTTAGTCGGATTCGGTGCTGGCATGACGGCAGCAAGTTCAATTATTCGATGGGGAGATTTGTGAGCGATACGGCAGGAGAAAAATTTGCGGGGCGGGTAGTCCTCATAACCGGAGGTTCTCGCGGCATTGGTCTGGCATGCGCTCGTCAATTTGCCGCCCTCGGTGATCGAGTTGCGATTACATACAATTCATCTACTCCTCCTGCGGAATTCTTTTCGATCAAGTGCGACGTTGCCGTTGCCGCCGACATCGAGCGTGCGTTCGGCGAGGTTGAAAAGCACTTTGGGCCGGTACAAGTTCTTGTTTCGAATGCCGGAATTACACGGGACATGTTGATTTTGCGAATGTCCGAGGATGATTTCTCCGAGGTCGTGAATGTCAATCTCACAGCCGCCTATCGCGTTTGTAAGCGCGCCACGCAAGGAATGCTCAGAGCCCGCACCGGGCGAATCATTCTGATGTCAAGTGTTGTCGCCCTTTTGGGATCGGGCGGCCAAGCCAACTATGCGGCATCGAAGGCCGGCCTAATCGGATTGGCTCGATCGCTAGCCCGTGAACTTGGGTCTCGCAATATCACCGTCAATGTGGTGGCGCCAGGTCCGGTCGAAACTGACATGACGGCTTCGCTTGGTGAGAAGAGGCTCGCCGAACTGTTATCTGCTGTTCCACTTGGTCGCACGGCAACGACAGATGAGATTGCGGGGGTAGTGACCTTTCTCGCATCACCAGCCGGGGCATACATAACAGGTGCGGTAATTCCTGTTGACGGCGGATTAGGCATGGGACACTGACTAAACTAAATGAGGCGAATCTCGATTTGAATCAATTGACCAGGAGTATCTCATGAACCAACAGTTATTTGACCGCTTCAAGAAGTGCGCCGTAGAAGTGTTGTCGGTCGACGCCTCCAAGATCACACCAGAAGCCAACTTTGGAGACGATCTTGATGCCGATAGTTTGGATCTGGTCGAGTTGGTCATGGCCCTCGAAGAAGAATTCGACATCGAAGTTCCGGAATCCGAACTCGAGGGAGTCGACACTATTGGCAAGGCATTTGATCTCGTCACTTCGAAGGTCAAGTAGTACCCGCCCTCTGGTAGTCGCAGCGAGCTGAGACGACCATGCAGGGTGCTGGGTTTCGTGTAGCAATAACTGGATTTGGCGTTGTCGCCCCGTGCGGAATCGGTAAGGAAGCTTTCTGGACGGGGCTATTGGGGCCAGGCTCGACCGGGGTGCGTTCGGTGGAGTTTACGGAATGGGATCCTTCGCCGTATTTCGACAGCCCAAAGGATGCCCGTCGATCCGATCGCTGTGAACAGTTTGCCTTAGCCGCCGCCGGCGAGGCGTTTGCCCAGTCTGGACAACTCGGATACGACCCGGCATCAATCGGCTGCATCTTGGGTACCGGTATCGGCGGTCTGCGTACGTTGGAGGAACAGGTCATCACCCGGGTGCAAAAGGGAGAGCGTCGAGTTTCTCCATTTCTTGTTCCGATGATGATGTCGAATGCCGCCGGAGCGGCCATATCGATGCGCTACGGACTGCAAGGTCCCACCGAGACGGTGTGTACGGCATGCGCGGCCTCGACTCACGCGATTGGAAACGCCGCCCGGCTCATTGCATGGGGGCGATGCAACGCGGTGATCACCGGTGGCACTGAATCGGCCGCAACTCTCACGGCGTTGGCGGGCTTTTCAAATATGACAGCACTTTCGTCGACCTTGGTCAGTAAACCGTTTGATATGACCCGCGACGGGTTCATCATGGGAGAGGGCGCCGCGATATTCGTGATGGAACGAATGGATCTTGCTCAGAAACGTGGCGCCACGATTATCGCCGAAGTACTTGGAGCCGCCAGTAATGCCGACGCTCATCACATCACCGCACCATCGCCGGGTGGTGTCGGCGCGGCGGCATGCATGATGTTGGCGCTCAAGGATGCCGACATTGCCGCTTCTGACATTAAGCAGATCAACGCTCACGGAACCTCGACTCCATTAAATGATGCCGCCGAGTCGGAGGCAATCGTCAAGGTCTTTGGCGAAAAGTTTCCACCGGTTCTCTCCATTAAAGGGGTCACCGGACATCCCTTGGGTGCAGCGGGGGCACTCGAAGCGAGCGCCGTGTTGCTTTCCTTTAGCAAAAAGTTGATACCACCGACTGCGGGCACAACGTTTCTTGACCCGGCGCTGAATATTGATCTTGTGATCGGCCAGCCCAGAATTTGGCAACCCGGACCAACTATTTCGAACAATTTTGGCTTCGGTGGACACAACGGTTCGGTAATCCTCGCTCCATTCGAGAATTGATATCGCGGCAATCGCCGGAATCGACTGCCTACGTGTCGACCACAACAAACAGCAACTCACACTCGCAGGCAACCTCATCGTTCACCTTGGCGAATCCGGTGCCGCGCCCGGCTCGAGACGACATCCGAGTTATCTGAGCGGAAATGACGAGTGTTTCGCCAGGTACCACCTGCCGTCGAAACCGAGCGGAGTCGAGTCCGCCAAAGAGAGGGAGTTTTCCGGCAAATCGATCGTCGCTGAGTATTGCAATCGCTCCCGTTTGAGCGATTGCCTCGCACATCAGAACACCTGGAAGTGTCGGACGCAGGGGAAAATGCCCGCCGAAAAACCACTCGTCGCCACGAAGCGCCCAAGTCGTTGTAGCCGAGACTCCGGGAGACAACTCCAAAATCTCATCGACAAATAGAAATGGCGGTCGGTGCGCAATGAGGGCGGTTGGATGCGGAAATGACATCACTTGCCAAGCGCACTGAGCAAATTGGTCGGTGTATCCTTTGGCGAAATTTTGTACCAGGCATGAATGATCACTCCGTTTGCATCGATAAGAAATGCCGAGCGCTCGATGCCCATATATTCACGGCCATACATCGATTTCTTCTTCCACACCTTGTAGGCCTTGGCAACGACATTTTCGGTATCGGCAAGTAATGGAAATCCGAGAGAAAATTTACTGTCAAATTTGAGTTGCTTGGCCGGCGTGTCGGGGCTGACTCCCACTATTGCGGTTCGCCCAATTTTGCCATTTACAATGAGGTCCCGCAGTAGACATGATTGTTGAGTGCATCCCGGAGTGTCGGCCCTGGGGTAGAAATACACCAAGACTTTGCGTTTACCTATGCCATTTAGGGAGAACGGTGAACCGTGTTGATCGGTAAGTTCGATCTTTGGCGCCTTGTCGCCCGCCTTCAGCAATGATGATTTTGGCACGATGATAAATCTAGCGTGCTGTTGAAACCGCAAGATCGAGCGCGGTGCGAACCTGGGAAACATATTCGCCCACGGCGTCTGGTCCAGACTCCATCAGTCGCCGGACTACCGATGCTCCCTGAATTACTCCATCGGCTACCGATACGGCTTCGACCGCCTGCTCGGCGTTTGAAACTCCCACCCCTATCAACACCGGAATATCCGTAATTGCCTTAACTCGACGCGCCAATGTCAGAGCCGTCGAAGCCAATTCGTTTCTCTCACCAGTCACTCCAAGTAGTCCGACCGTGTAGACGAAGCCGCGTGTTCGATCAACTATTCGCGGTAGGCGGTCGTCGGGAGCGGTCGGTGCCGCCAGCATCACGGTTTCGATCTCGGCCTCATCGGCCGCCGCGCACCACGAACCGCTCTCTTCGAGAGGCAAATCCGGAACGATCGCCGCGCATACTCCGCTTGCTCGTAATGCATGAGCAAAGCGGTTCAGCCCTGCGTAATGGACGGTGTTGTAGTAGCACATCACTGCCAAAGGTATTTGCACATCAACAACGCGAAGCTCACGCAGTATCGAATGTGGAGTGGTTCCAAGTTTCAGCGAACTCTCCGATGCTCGTTGAATGATCGGACCGTCCATGACTGGATCAGAAAACGGAATTCCGATCTCGACGGCGTCGGCCCCATTGGCCGCCGCCGCTCGAATTGCATCGATCCACCCGGGGAGGCCACCCGTGATATACGGCACGAGAAGTTTTCGACCGGCATCTCGTCGGATTCGCAGGTGCGACTCCAACTCACCTCTGTCCGTCACAATTTGTCTCCAAGGATCTCCATCATTTGGGCGACATCTTTGTCGCCACGACCCGATAAATTCAGCAACACCGTCTTGCCCTGAAGATTTGGGGCTTCGTTTGTAATCCAGGCCACCGCATGGGCGCTCTCTAGGGCTGGAATGATTCCTTCTAGTCGGGCCAATAGTCGAAACCCCGCGATTACCTCTTCGTCGGTCACACTTGGGTACTCGGCACGTCCGATCGAGGCAAGGTGCGAGTGCTCAGGTCCTACTCCCGGGTAGTCAAGTCCCGCGCTAATTGACTGCGCTTCCAGAACCTGTCCGTGCTCGTCTTGCAATAAAAAGCTACGCATTCCATGGACGACTCCCGGTGCGCCTCGACCAACGGCTGCCCCACCGGCGGGTTCGACTCCGACCAACCGGGTGTGAACATCCATGAATCCTGCGAAAATTCCGATCGCGTTGGAACCACCGCCGACGCAAGCCACCACCACATCCGGAACACCGCCGTCCAACAGGATGCGACATTGTTCCCTCGCCTCTTGGCCAATGACGCTCTGAAAGGTTCGCACCATCCATGGATAGGGATGCGGCCCCATCACTGACCCGATTGCGTAATAGGTGTTCTCCACGGAGGCAACCCAATCCCGCATCGCTTCGTTTACCGCATCCTTTAGTGTTCGACTTCCAGAGGTGGCGGCAACCACTTCGGCACCCAGCAGTTTCATTCGAAAAACGTTGAGCGACTGTCGAGCAATGTCGACCTCGCCCATGTAGACCTTGCATTCCAGTCCGAGCAACGCAGCGGCCGTGGCGGCTGCAACGCCGTGTTGCCCGGCTCCGGTCTCGGCGACGATGCGCTTGCGGCCCATCCGCTTGGCGAGCAGAACCTGACCCAACACGCTGTTGATCTTGTGCGACCCTGTGTGGTTGAGGTCCTCGCGCTTCAATAGAACACGGACCCCAAGGTGAGCGCCAAGATTGTGACACTCCGTGAGCAGAGACGGTCGCCCGGCATAATCTCGCAACAGGTCGCCAAGTTCGGTGCGAAATTTAGAATTCGACCACGCCTCAGTGAACGCAAGTTCAAGTTCTTGGCACGCCGGAACCAATGTCTCTGGCACAAAGCGACCGCCAAATTCTCCGAATAGCCCGTCGATCGGAGGATTCAACATCATTGACCCAATGTACAGGTCAATTAATTGTCGTCCATCCAGTCATAAGGTTGCTCAATCGGATTCCATACATCTTCACTTTTTGTTTGATCGGCCGCCCGCACAGCGGCGATAAATTCACGTAACTTAATCGGATCCTTGTGACCAGGTTCTCGCTCGACGCCGCTGCACACATCAATACCCCAGGGATGCACCTGTTGAATTCCGGCCGTGACATTTTCGGATGTGAGACCACCCGACAGCATCACCAGAACCGAATCGGGTATCTCTGAAAGCAACGACCAGTCGATCAGGTCTCCCGATCCCGGTTGAATTCCATCGACCAACACCACATCTGTACGAAACTCATCGGCGCGCCGAGCGTCCACCGAACCGGCCACAACTGCCTTGATCGCAAACCTGGTCTTGGCGATGATCTCGTGAGTCATTGCCGGAGTCTCGTGTCCATGCAACTGCGCACCGTGCAATCGAGACGAGTTGATGATCTCGATGACCCGAGTTGGATGCTCATCTCGAAAGACCCCGATCGTCAATACCTCCGGTGGTAATCGACGGACGATCTCACGAACCTTGGCTGGGGATACTTGGCGAGGCGATGGTGCAAAGATGAATCCCAGCGCGTCGGCACCCATTGCTACCGCCAGAAGCGCATCTTCCTCGCTCGTGATACCACAAATTTTGACGAACATGCACCGCCAACGGTAGTACCGGATGGCTATCTAGCCAGCAATCCTTTCATGCTCGCAGAAATGTCCGATGAAGTAATCAGCGATTCTCCGACCAAAACCGCGTCATACCCGAAGTCTCGTAACTTTGCCGCATCATCGCCATTGCGAATGCCAGATTCGGCAACCTTTACAACTCCGGGTGGAAACAAGCCCGACAATTGCTCAGCGCGGGCGTAATCAACCTCGAATGTCGCCAAATTCCGCTGGTTCACGCCGATCAGGGTTGCCCCTATTTCCACCGCCCGTTCGAGTTCCTCGGCTCCATGAACCTCAACGAGTACGTCGAGACCAACATCCATCGATACATGGTGCAACTCTGCAAGCGCGGCCGGCGAAAGCACGGCGGCAATCAACAGCACACAGTCTGCACCCATGATCCGGGTATCACAGACATCGGCGATGCTCACCGTAAAATCCTTGCGGATGACGGGCAACCGGGATGCTTGTCGTGCAGCAATCAAGTCCTCGACCGAACCGCCGAAGTATTTTGCATCAGTGAGCACTGAAAGACAACTCGCACCGCCAGCCTCATAACTTGTTGCGATAGCGGCGGGATCTAGAGACGCGTTGAGGTCTCCCTTGGAGGGTGATCGTCGCTTGATTTCGGCAATCACCGCCAAATGATCGCGAGAGGCTTCGACAATGGCGCCCCTGAAACTCCTGACTGCCTCCATCGCACGAGCATCGGCAATGAGTGTGTTTACGTTACGGCGATCGTCGCCCGCCAGCGCGCGATGATGCTCGACGATGTCGTCAAGATACAAGCTCTAAAACCCCAACCGTTGACTAAGTTCGGATTCAATTGTCGCAATTGGAACACGTTGCTGTTGGGTGCTATCCCGCTCGCGGATCGTAACTGCGTTGTCGACGAGCGATTCAAAATCTACGGTGATGCACAGCGGAGTACCAATCTCATCTTGACGGCGGTAGCGTCTGCCGATCGCCTGGGTCTCGTCAAACTCGCACATATACCGCCTGGTCAATGTCGAGTAGATACTTCTAGCCAGAGGAGTAAGCGTGTCCTTCTTCGACAGTGGTAGCACGGCAACCTGAAACGGAGCCAACCGCGGATGCAGTCGTAATACAGTCCGAGGCTCCCCGTTAATGATGTCCTCGTCATATGCGGCAAGTAAAAATGCCGCCATTATTCGATTCGCCCCAACGGCAGGTTCGACCACGAACGGCACATACCTTTCGTCTGTGGCTTGATCGAAGTAATCAAGTTTCTGTTTTGAGTGTTTGATGTGTTGCTTCAGGTCGAAATCGGTTCGCTGAGCAATCCCTTCCAATTCTCCCCATCCCCATGGAAATGCGAATTCAATATCTCTCGTACCGGTTGAATAGTGCGACAATTCGTCGGCATCATGAGTCCGAAATCGCAACATCTTCTCTGGGATTCCGTAGTCGACGTACCACTGCATCCTTTGCTCACACCAATATTGGTACCAGAGCGGTCCTTGTGTCGGTGGCACGAAAAACTCAAGCTCCATTAAGTCAAATTCCCGGGTTCGAAAAACGAAATTGCCCGGAGTGATTTCATTGCGGAATGCCTTTCCGACCTGAGCAATTCCAAAGGGTGGCTTCTTCCTTGAAGTCTGCAACACATTGGCAAAATTGATGAACATTCCCTGTGCCGTTTCTGGTCGCAGATAGACGTCCGTGCCTTCGCCAAGTACCGGACCGGCTTGAGTCCTGAACATCAGATTGAACGGACGAGCCTCGGTAAATTGACAGCCCTGTTTGCCTTGAGGGCAATCCCGATCATCCAATTGGTCTTGGCGAAATCGACGTTTGCAAACAGTGCAATCCACCAGCGGGTCGCTGAAATTGGCGAGATGTCCGCTGGCATCGAAGACCTGTGGCGGGGTAAGGATCGCCGAGTCAATGAGCACCACATCTTCGCGTTCTTGAACCATTGCCCGGATCCATGCATCCTTGACGTTTCGCAGCATGAGTGACCCAAGTGGCCCGTAGTCATACGACGAGCGAAATCCACCATAAATTTCGGCGCTCGGATAGACAAATCCGCGTCGCTTACAGAGATTTACAATCTGATCTAAGTCGGCCGCGGGCATCGATTTAGGCTACCGATTGCGTTGGTCGAACATGGAAATGGATTTCAAACGACGCTCGATGTGGTGTTCCATTGATTGGGTAGCCAAATGGGTAACTTCTGCAGTCGCCGCTGTCTCGCCCTTTGCCAACGCGTCGTTTAATTGTCCACCAAGTATCTGCCGTAATAGCTCAAGGGCCTGCGGAGTGATGCTGACACCGGTTCGACACGATCGGCATTGTGCTCCACCTTCCAACAGATCAAATGCCACCAAATCCCCGTCGGATTGGCATCCGATACACCTTTCTATTTCGGGTGTGACGCCTTCGGCGGCCAGAAGTTTCCAATAAAAAGCGGCCAACACAATTGGTGAAGCGTGCTTGGAAAGCTCATTGATGGCTCCGACCAACATTCGATAGAGATACGGCGCTGGCACGCGATCAATAGCGATCTGATCGACGGCTTCAAGCATCGAAATACCCTGCAGCAATCGGTCCAAATCTCGATGAAGCAAATATGAGGAATTGATCAATTCGACCTGCGTCACGATGTCTAGATTTCGTCCCTTATATAGCTGAACATCGATGTGACTCAATGGCTCAAGCCGTGCGCCGAATCGTGATTTTGTCTTACGAATACCCTTCGCCACGGCTCTCACTTTTCCGTGTTCGCTGGTCATCATGACGATGATCCTGTCCGACTCGCCAAGTTTGTAGTTGCGCAGTACCACCGCCGAATCTCTGTATAGGCTCACGAGTCAATACTGCCAAACCGGCGATCGCGGCGTTGAAAGTCATCGATCGCCATTTGCAGATGTTCCACATTGCATTTTGTCCAGGGAATGTCGAGAAAAACCAATTCGCTATATGCCAGTTCCCACACCAACGACGCCGGTAGCTGGTGTGGCCGACCGAGTACAACGACGAGATCTGGGTCCTGCTGCGACGGAGACAAAATCGATGTACCCAGCATTGCCTCATCAAACTCATGTGAATACTGCAACCTGCCGACCGCCGCAACAATTCTTTGACGGCCATCGGCACAAGGGTCAACTGTCACCTGCAAACCTTCGCCGGCGATAAACGAAACTCGGTCGTGGTGTATGTCACCGCCGCACGCGGCGATGACTTTTTGAAAGATCTGATCGCGATCCTCATCCGAAAGTACACCTGAGAATGGACAGATCGTAAGCCACCTAACACCCGTATCACCCACCGCATTGATCAGCGTCTCGAGTTGCGCCTTCCACTCCAGGGCCGTCGTGGCCCGCCATTCCTCTGTCACTCCGCCGCAAACGAGAACATGCGCAAGGTTTGGCATGTCTCCATTGTCGCACGATGGCTAAGTAGGGTTTGGTACACATGGACGACCTCAACTCAACACAGCCAGGTGGAAGTCTCCATGTGGCATGCATCATGGACGGAAATGGTCGTTGGGCGCGTAGGCGCGGTCTGCCGAGAACGGCGGGGCATACCGCAGGCGAAGAGTCGCTGTCTGAAATCGTTCGTCAAGCCGCCAAACGCAACCTCGGTTGGTTAACCGTATTTGGATTTTCCACCGAGAACTGGATTCGTCCGCGCTCGGAAGTTCGCCACATTCTTGCGCTTCATCGAAAGATATTCGGACGCATCGACGAGTTAAATGACAACAATGTTCAGGTCAGATGGATCGGACGGCCATTTGACGAGCGCGGGGCGCGGACCCCGGCGTATATACAGCGTGCGATTCGGCGAGCGATTGACGATACCGCACACAACACCGGCATGGTCCTAACGGTCGCCTTTGACTATGGGAGTCGGGCCGAGATCACCCGAGCGGCCAACCTGGCTGCAAAAGAGTCACGATTTGGAACTCCGGTAACCGTCGACTCAATCCATCGACATCTGTACGATTCATCTCTGCCGCCGGTAGATGTGCTCATTCGAACTTCTGGTGAGACGCGCATTTCCAATTTCATGTTGTGGCAGATTGCTGGTGCCAGAGTTTATTTCACGGAACGGACGTGGCCCGATTTTGATGGGGCCGAACTGGATTCCGCGCTTGAATTACTTGTTCAGTAATTCATGTGACTCTCTCACCTCAGGATCGCCGGGTACTGGACATTTTGCATCGGGTAACGTCACAACTCCCTGAAGTTGAGGATCGCCCGGGTCAAGACGAGATGGGCGTGTCAATTGCGCACGCCATAGAAGGGCGCCGGCACCTTGTCGTGCAGGCCGGGACTGGAACCGGAAAGACTCTTGGCTACCTAATTCCATCAATCCTGTCGGGCAAGAAAACCGTGGTTGCCACGTACACAAAGGCCCTTCAAGATCAACTGGCGACACATGACTTGCCGATGCTCGCCGAAACTCTTGCCGACATTCTTCCATCTCCGCTCTCCTGGGCTGTTCTCAAGGGCCGCCAAAATTACATCTGTTTGCAACGGATCAACGAGATCAAATTATCCAATCAGGAGCGGCTGGAATTTTCTAGTTCGGACCCTGCGGTAAACGAAGAGGTCACAAAACTTCAGAAGTGGTCAGAGGTAACTGAGTCTGGTGATTCCGGAGAACTCTCCTGGTCTCCAAGCGATGCGGCATGGCGCCGAGTGAGCGTGGGCAGCGACGAATGCCCTGGTGCAATTCGGTGTCCCGCCGGGGAGCAGTGCTTCACTGAACGGGCACGGCGAAAGGCCGATCAAGCGGACATTATTGTTGTCAACACTTTTCTCTACGGATTGCACATAGCCACCGAACGGGGCTTGCTCCCCGAACACGAGTTGGTCATATTTGACGAAGTGCACCAATTGGAAGACGTCATAAGTTCAACAAATAGTGTCGACATAAGTCCATATCGAGTGTCAAACGTGGCCGCGGCTATTCGTGGAATCGTTCACGACGATTCCCTAGCCGCAAAGTTTTCCGAGTCAACCGCTCAATTGCGCAACACTATTGCTCCCCTACTTGAAAAGCGAGTCGCCCAACCCATACCCGATGAGATTCGCACGGTTCTCGTTGCCATTCGGCTACATGTTGACTCGGCCCTGACAGCGCTACGGGCAATCACCTCCGACGACGAATCCGCCAAGCAGAGAAAATTGCGGGCACAGGGACTTTGTGCCCGATTGGCCGAGAGTATCGACGCAGGTCTCGCAGCACTACCGGGCAATGTTGTGTTTGTTTCTGGATCCAGCGAGCGACCCACCCTCCAGATTGCGCCAATTGACGTTGGACTGGCTCTACATGAACATGTTTGGTCGATGCGCACCGCGATTCTCACCAGTGCAACGGTGCCATTGTCGCTTCCGCAGCGAATCGGATTACGAGAAGATCAATTTGAGTTCATTGATGTCGGTAGCCCGTTCAATTATGAAAAAAACTCGCTTCTCTACTGCGCCAAGCAACTACCCGAACCGAATTCTCCATTGCGAGACGCGGCCGTACACGATGAAATTGCCACCCTGATCACAGCTGCAGGGGGACGAACCCTTGCCCTCTTCACCACATATCGGGCAATGCACGCCGCGGCTAATGATCTACAGGATCGACTTCCGTTCCACATTTGGCGACAGGGAGATCTACCAAAGATGGCACTTCTGAATGAATTTGCTGAAGAGGAATCCGCATGTCTATTTGCCACCGCGGGATTTTTTCAAGGGGTGGATGTACCGGGTCGGACCCTGAGTCTTGTGATCATCGACAAATTGCCTTTTCCGCGTCCCGATGACCCGTTGCTAATGGCTCGGCGCGAGTTGGTGGGTCCGCACGCGTTCAATGAAATTGACCTGCCACGAGCCGCCACACAACTGGCCCAGGCAGCCGGTCGGCTCATTCGATCGCAGTCTGACAAAGGAGTTGTCGCGATATTGGATCCTCGACTCGCCACGAAGGGATACGGCAAAAGGATTTTATTGGCATTGCCCCCAATGTCGCGCACAGTAGTCCGCACCGAGGTCGAGGACTTTTTGCGTTTCGCTACGAAGGGATAAGTCTGTAGCCCATTCCTCGAACAGTGTGAATGATTTTTGGTTCGTCTGGATGGTCCTCAATTTTCACCCTAAGACGCCGAATGTGTGCATCGACTAAGCGACTGTCGCCCAAGTATTCATATCCCCACACCCGTTCCAGCAGCTGATCTCGTGACAACACCATATTTGGATGATCCGCAAATTCGCAAAGCAGGTGGTATTCGGTCTTGGTCAGTGCAATTTCATGATCACCTTTCCGAACAACGCTGAGATCGCGTCGAATTTCAATGTCCGCAAATTTCGAATTTTGCCGCCACCCAATTTGATCACCCATGAGGTGAGTTCGTCTCAGCGCGGCACGAATCCTGGCTGCCAATTCTTTGGCAACTACCGGCTTCGTCACATAATCGTCCGCACCAGCCTCGAGACCGGCGACAAGATCATGCGTATCGGTTTGGGCGGTAACCATAATGATTGGAACAATGCTCGACTTTCGCAATACTCGACACACCTCGAATCCGGACATGTCCGGAAGGCGCAAGTCCAAGAGCACAAGATCTGGTGGGGACTCCGCAAAGGCGGCCAACCCACTCGTCCCATCGGCCGCCTCCCGAACCTCGTACCCTTCGTCCTCTAAGGCAAGGCCAAGCGCCGCCCGAATGTGCGAGTCGTCTTCGATAAACAATAGGGAATGCATTAAGGAGCATTCTGCCCCATGCCGTTAATTTGTTACCTAAAACGCATAGAAATAAGGCGTTGGTGTCAAATTGAGGGGCGAAACTTGAAACGTACACCGACGGGTCGTCATGCTCCCCCTTGACGCCCGTCGGTGTTTTTTCGTGCTTCGGGAAATTCCCAAAAGTCCGATGTCGATCGACCAACCGAAACGAATGACTTTTCAGTAATGCTGTAGTTGTGCCTCGTCGGTCGTCAGTTCACATGGTCCTTGGGTTACGCGGACGCATGGTTGCATTCTTCAGCTTGGCTGCATTTGCTGCGGCCCTGGCATTGAGTGTCGTCACGTACGCCAGTACTCGTTCCTATTTACTTAGCCAGCGAAGCGATGTGGCAAAACGGCAGGCATTCAACAATGCTCAACTTGTTCGAAGCGTGATCGATAGCGACCCAAATGAAATTGGGAATCTCGTGACAAATATTCGCAGCGAGCGAGGCGGATACGCGGTGGTGCATCTTGATGGATCCGATACAGAGAATGAATTTTTCTATGCTCAGGAACCTCTGCGCTTTACCCAGTCGAACCTGCCAGAAGAGCTTGTCAGCCGAACTTTGGCTGGAGGCACCGGTCGTCAGCGATTTAGCTTTCAAGGTGATCCGTACGAGGCGGTCGGAGTGGCAATACCGGAAGTGCGAGCCCAATACTTTGAGGCGTTCCCTCTCACCGATGTGGAGCGAACTCTGCGAACCATTCAGACGACTCTGCTCCTCGGTGTCGCCCTGGTAACAATCGCGGCGGGAGTCCTTGGATTTTCTACAAGTCGAAATGTTCTGCGACCTCTGCGAAGAGTTGCCAACGCCGCCAACACGATCGCCACGGGACGACTAGACACTCGACTGGAACCGGAAAATGACCCCGACCTGAATC
>CAYGOJ010000008.1:0-14712 GCA_964351545.1 uncultured Acidimicrobium sp. | reverse complement strand
ACCTGAATCAGTTGGCGACATCATTCAACGAAATGGTCGATGCCGTGCAAACTCGCATTGAACGAGAGCAGAGATTTGCCAGCGATGTTAGTCATGAATTGAGATCGCCGGTTACTGCTTTGGCAGCGGCCGTCGAAGTCTTGGAGGCCCGAAGGATGGACTTCAGCGATCGAAACCGACAGGCCCTAGATATTGTCAGCACTCAAGTAAAGCGCTTCGATCGCACAGTTCTTGACCTCTTGGAATTGTCACGACTTGATGCCGGAGCAAGTGAGTCACACCTTGAATACGTGATCATGCCCGATCTCATTACTCGAATCATGACGAGGCATAACTACGCCGATGTCCCCTTTCTCAATTCATTACCGGCCGAAATATCAAGTCACGAGGTACTTACGGACAGGCGCCGTGTTGAGCGGGTGCTGGTTAATTTGTTGGACAATGCCCGTAATCACGGCAACGGTGCGACGCGCGTCGGTCTCGATTCTGTTATAGATCTATTTGATGATGTACTTCTATTAAGTGTCGAAGATTCCGGGCAAGGGATTGCAACGAGCGAGCGCGAGCGAATTTTTGAACGATTCGCACGAGGAACCGCCTCCCGAAACAGCACGGGTAGTGGACTCGGTCTCGCGATCGTTTTTGAACATGCCAGGATTCTTGGTGGTCAGGCATGGGTCGAAACCGCGATGAGTGGAGGCGCCAGATTTGTAGTGTCAATGAAGCGGACCGCACGAATTCCTGACCAAACGGATGAAATATGATTCACCGCCGACTTCTTCTTACCCTTTTGGTGGTTGGTGGATGTTCAGTCCCATCGAGTAGCGGATTTGAAGGGATTCCCGCGAGCGAGATTCCTTTCGACTTGAATGCGCCTACGACTACAGCCGCACCAACCACCTCAACAACCTCCACCACCGTCGGGCCGAACGTGACAACCTCCGAACCCGAGGTAGTCAGTGAAATCGTGGATCTCTACTTTCTCAGTAGCAACAATGTCGTAAAAACCCAGCGCAATATCACGAGTCCGGCCACCGCGACTCAGACTCTTGGATCGCTGATAGCCGGAACGCCCAACGATGGCACGGCCGTCGGTCTACGGAGCGCATTGCCCAGTCAGGTTGACGCCACGGTCGATGTCTTGCGGGGAGTTGCAACGGTTAATGCCACATCTCCGTTTCTCAGCAATTTGTCACCGGGAGATCAGAATCTTGCCATAGCCCAGATTGTGCTGACACTCACCAGTCGTCCCGGTATCGGCCAGGTGCTATTTAGTGTCGACGGAAGTCTGATCGCCGTTCCACGCGGCCGAGGTGACTTAGCACCGGCGGGGCAAAGCGTGAGCTTTGACGACTACACGAACCTCATCGTCCAGAATGCTGGTGGTTAATACCCCAACCGTTCGACTCGATCAGCGCGGTGTTGCCAATTCTTATCAACGACGACGAATAGTTCGATGAATACTCCATCAGGTAATTGTTGGCGAACTTTACTCCCAACCGACTTGAGAACGCTTCCATTTTTACCGATGACCATGCCCTTTTGACTCTCACGTTCAACAATAATTTCACAACGAATTCGTGGCCACTCCCACTCCGTAACGCGAGTGGCAATTGAGTAAGGCAGTTCTTCATCAAACATGTGAAGTAATTGCTCGCGGACCAACTCTGCCACCCATAGAGCGTCGGGGGTTTCGTCAATCATCGTCGCCGGATACATGAGTTCTCCTTCGGGAAGTCGACCGGCCAAATACTCAACTAAAGCAATCACCCCATCGCCCGTTTGCGCCGACACGGGAAAGTACTCTGAGGCGCCAAATTGGGAAAGCATCTTGAGTTGTTTCATGATCTGATTTGGCGACGCTTTGTCGATTTTATTGAGCACAACAACTGCCGATGCAATCGTCAGCTGATCGCTCACCCATTTGTCTCCCCCACCGGTTGGTTGAGTGGCGTCAACCACCAGGCACACAATGTCGACGTCTCGAGTAGATGCAAGGGCTGTTGCGTTGACGCGTTCCCCAAGTGCCGTTACAGCCTTATGCAGTCCCGGAGTGTCGACAAACACAAGTTGGGCCTCCGGTAAATTGAGCACGCCCCGCACCTGCCTACGTGTGGTCTGTGGCTTATCTGACACGATGCTCAACTTGTGCCCGCAAATTGAATTGAGCAATGTCGACTTACCAACATTCGGCCGACCAACGAGTGAAATAAATCCGGTACGCACATCCTGAGGCTACCGATGGCAGCCGACATCTGACAGACTTACTACATGAATTCACTCGATCCGAAAAAATGGTTTGACCGAATGCAACCGCAAACTTTGCAGATCGCCACATGGCTGTTGTACCTCAATGGATTCTTTGCATTGGTGAGCACGTTCGATAAGACCGGTTATCTCGGCTACATCAGATTTCGATTTGGCGTGGGACTCTTGATCTGCCTTGCGGTCGTCGCCTGTCATATTTTGGGTGGGTTTCTGATGGCTAACGACCGCAGGATCGGCTACAAGTTGGCGGTTGTGGCAGCCTTTTCGCCATTTATCGTTAGGTCTATCGCGATGGTCGATTTGCGATCCAATTACGGAGTTTCCATTTCGTTTTTCGACTTCGTGCTTGGCAGACCACTTGGGGGCGGTTTACTGACCGTTATCTTTGATGCTGCTCTGGTTGCCTTACTTTTACACCGACAAAGTCGTGAACACCAACGAATTTGGTATCACTAGTATTAATCCATGACTACTCAAATCGACGGAATCGACCAGCTCTCACAATTTGTTGGCAAGCATCTCGGATATAGCCCTTACATCACCATCTCTCAGGAACAAGTGCAGCAATTTGCTGACGCCACCGGCGATCACCAGTGGATTCACTTAGATGTCGAGAAAGCAAAAACCGGACCATTCGGAGGGACCATCGCCCACGGCTACCTCACACTTTCGCTCGGGCCAACCCTGTTGCCGCAAATTTTCAAGGTTGGAGGTGTCGCGATGGGCATTAACTACGGCACCAACAAGGTTCGATTTATGTCTCCCGTCAAAGTCGGTTCACAGTTGCGGGCGGGCGCGAAAGTGGTTTCGGTCGATGAAATAACGGGTGGGGCTCAGGTTGCCCTCGAAGTGACATTTGAGTGCGAAGGCGCAACAAAGCCGTCGTGTGTCGCCGAAGTCATCTTCCGCTATTACCGGTAAAAAGTCATTATTTTCGCAAGCTCGTCCATTGTTTGAGTGCTTGGATAGTCAACGCACCAAGGAATAAATCCACTACAGCCCAGATCAATGTATTTCTGAATTCGCTCGGCGACTTGCTCCGGTGTACCGATCAAATTCGAAGCGCGCCAAGTTTCAAAGGATTCGCCGCGTGTACTCCGAACCTGCAGTTCCTTCAACTCCCGTTCTGTGTCTCTGATCAATATCTCAGGGGACCAGGTCTTGCGAATCTCATCTTCGTCCCGACCAACCTTTACACAGTGGCCCTTTAGGATCTCGCGTTTCCGAGCGAACTCCCCGGCCGTGCCGCCGAAGTTTGAGTAGTCCGCGTATTGGGCCACAACGCGGAGAGTTAGCTGTTCGCCGCCTCCGCCGATCCAAATTGGTGGATGTGGTTTCTGGATCGGCTTAGGATCACAATTTCCACGCACGGTTTGGTAATACTTGCCGGTATATGTTGTCTCGGCCTGGGTCCACATCGACTTCACAATTTCGACGGTCTCCTTTAGCATCGCGATTCGATCCTTGGGAACCGGAAATTCGTAACCATACCCGCGACATTCATTTTCATACCAGCCAGCGCCAACTCCCCAGTCAAGGCGTCCACCGGAAATAACATCGAGCGTGGAAGTGATTTTGGCCAATAGCGTTGGCGGACGATACAAATTGCAGCCAACCATTTGGCCAAGACGGATTCGAGTCGTTCGCTGACTAATCGCAGCCATGACTGTCCAACATTCGAACACGGCCTCATGAGCCGGTTTCGGAACATTATGAAAATGGTCGTAGACCCAAATCGAATCGAATCCCAAGACCTCGGCGTGTAATGCTGTGTCGACAGCGACGCTCCATTTGTCAATCGGGTTCGGTATGTCAACAAGCTCCATTTTCCAACCCTGTGGCATAAATACACCGAAGATAATTTGATCGCTCATAGTGGAAGGTCTCCAGTTGCCTTTTTGGTTGTGCCGTAATCTTTGTATGCCGCAATTGTTCGCTGTGCGATCCGCATTTGGTGAATCTCGTCGGCTCCATCGGCAAACCGACTCCATCGAGCTTGTTGCAGCATTCCGGCCAACGGAGTGTCCGTGCTGTACCCAAGAGCCCCATGTACTTGGACTGATCGATCAATAATTCGCCACAGACTATTGGCGACAAAGTGTTTGGCCATTGAGACCTCGGAAGTGAAATCCAATCCATGTTCGATCTTGTAGGCGGCATGGAGGACCATCAATTTGCACTGATACAGCTCCATCGCCGAATCCGCAATCAGCCATTGAATACCCTGCTTTTCGGCCAAGTACGAACCATGCGAATACCGCTCTAAGGCTCGGTCCACCATCATGTCAAGAGCCGTTTCGGCTTGGCCGATCCACCGCATGCAGTGGGCCAGTCGGGCGGGACCGAGTCGATATTGACCAAGCAGGTGTCCCTGTCCACGTCCTCCAAGCATGTTGATCGCCGGGACTCGAAGATCTTGAATCAGAATCTCACAATGATTAAGCCCGCCGGACATCGTTTCAATGTCACGAACGACATTCCAACCATCGCTTGGGATATCGACAATGAAACACGAATTGGCTGCCTGAGGTAATTCGGGATCCTCTTCAGTGCGCGCCACCAACAGAGCAAACTTGGCCCCTCTCGCGCCGGAAATGAACCACTTGTGCCCATTGATTACCCACTCATCGCCGTCCTGGTAAGCGAGTGTCTTGATCAAGGTTGGGTCGCTTCCGGCAACCTCAGGCTCGGTCATTGCAAAACACGAACGCGCGCTCCCATCACAAAGCGGTTTCAGGTACTTCTGTTTCTGCTCAGTCGTTCCCCAATGCAAAAGAGTGTGCTGATTTCCTTCGTCGGGCGCCTGCGCATTCAAAACATAGGGACCAATACTTACCTTGGCCGCCTCGGCTGAAACAGCGGCCATCGCAGTTGCGCCAAGACCCATGCCACCCCATTCAACGGGCATATGCGGTAGCCATAATTGCCACTTAGTCCTGGCGCGTTCACGGAGATGGACAATGGCCTCGATCACCTGTCGGCGATCTTTCTGATCAATGGCATCCCACTTTGGACGAACCTCACTGTCCATAAAGGAGCGAACCTTGAGGCGTACTTCCTCGACATCGGCTGGAAACGAAAAATCAATCATCAATAATTCTCCCGGCGAAATTCACACATGTGATCCTCGAATTAGAAATTACTCGCTATGTCACAGGGAGCCATTGTCGCAGACGAGTGTTGGACTAGATGACGTGTCGTAAACTCGTACCGTGGCAAGGAAATCATCGATTCGCCCCAGCTGGGACAGCGACGCGCTCCCCCAGGGTGCCGCCAAGGCGACCGCCGTACGCGAGATGTTTGACAGCATTGCTCCGCGCTATGACCTTGTCAACCGAATCATGACATTTCGCCTGGACGTTCGATGGCGACGGCGGACCGTACGGTCGCTCTCGATCTCCAAAGGAAGTTCTGTTTTGGACCTTGCTAGCGGGACGGGTGATTTCTGCGTCGAACTTCGGAAAAACGGATTGAGGCCAATTTCGGTGGATGTTTCACTCGGAATGCTCCAGGCGGATCACAGTGGCTCGCCACGAATACAGGCCGACATTTTGCGTCTGCCTGTAGCAGACGAATCGGTCGATGGGATTACCTGTGGCTTTGCCCTACGAAACCTGGTCGATCTACCCATGTTCTTTAACGAGATCGCACGAGTGACGCGAGTGGGTGGGCGCATTGCGCTCTTAGATGTCGACATTCCCAACAACCGATTGATACGACTCGGGAATAGTTTCTACTTTGGCAAAGTTGTTCCGAGAATCGGCGGACTTCTATCTAATCGTGCGGCCTACGACTATCTTCCGCGTAGCGTTGCATATCTTCCTTCCGCAGAAATTTTGTGCTCGATGATTGCCGCGGCCGGATTCGCCAATGTTGAACACTTCCAATTAACTGGCGGTCTTACCCAACTGTTGCTCGGAACTCGTATCTAGTGATGCGGGCCACAACCAGGCCGCTGGCGGAATTCACAGACTCGGAAATAGACCTCAACGACTTTGCTCGAGGTGACGGCTACCTTTTCGTGCGCGATGGGGTCGGTTGCGCCGGACGAGGCGAAGCCGTGCGGATCAATTCACGAGATTCCGCTGCTTTCCTGCGGTCAATTGAACACGACTCGACAATCGAAGGTCCGGGTGTTGGTCCGATTCTGTTGGGATGTATCCCGTTTGATATCTCCCAGCCACACCAATTTATTTTGCCTCAGGTAATTATCGGGAAAGATCAAGATGGCAATCGATGGTTGACTTCCATCGACGGTTCGATTCCCGATTTGACCGTTCCGGACAGACCCACGGCGACCAGTGGCACTTACACAGTCGAGCCAGGTGTCAATGTACAGCACTATCTGCGCGCAGTTGCCTCTGCTCGCGACGCAGTGAAGGCGGGCCGACTCACCAAGGCGGTCATCGCGCGAGACGTGATCGTCACGTCTACATCGCCTATCGATGTGCACGCAGTGCTGTTGAGATTGCGAGCGTCATTTGGATCAAGTTATCGATATTCGATCGATGGATTTATCGGCGCGTCACCAGAACTTTTGGTTGCGGTGCACGGGACCGAGATCACGAGCCATCCATTGGCTGGAACGACCCCGCGAACCGGCGACCCACAAACCGATGAACAGCTAGCACTTTCACTGATGCACAGCGAAAAGAATCAGATTGAACACCGCGTCGTCATCGACATGGTGCACGACACACTTCTTCCCTGGTGTTCCTACTTGGACTGGGAGCCAGAGCCATCCATTGTCGCCGTGGCCAATGTGCAGCATTTGGGCACGCGCATGCGGGGTCAACTTTCACTGCCAACGCCATCCGTACTCGACTTGGCGTATCGTCTTATTCCGACTCCCGCGCTTGGTGGACATCCACGCCAAGAAGCACTTCAACTCATCGCCGAAGTCGAAGGCATTCAGCGTGGACGATACGGGGGTGCGGTTGGATGGGTCGACGCAAACGGCAACGGCACATGGGCCGTGGCAATTCGTTGCGCAGAACTTTCCGCCAATGCTCATTCGGCGCGACTATTCGCTGGCGGCGGAATTGTCGCCGAAAGCGAGCCGCATTCTGAACTGGCAGAGACCCAGGCAAAATTTCAAGCCATGCTGGCGGCGCTCGTTCGTCCTTAGATTAGTTGAACCAGTGCACTATGGACATTGGCAATCAATCGGTCATGTACGGAAACATTCTCATTGCGGTCAGTAGCAACGCACATCAGCCATGAACCGGCCTCGCCGATCTGTTGGACAAATGCCTCCATCGAATCAACCGTGCCGCTCGAAAGTCCGTGGGCTTTGGCAATCAGCGCAATATCAGAACGATGGGGGGTGCCAAAGAGTTGCTCGAAACGCTCCACACTCAGCGCTGTTGCCTGGGGCAGAAATGAAAAGATTCCGCCACCGCGATTGTCGATGCAAACGATTCGCACATCTGCCTGACGCTCTGACAATCCAATCAATCCGTTTGAGTCATGCAACATTGCTAGATCACCGATAAGCAGGTAGGTGGGCACAAGACTCGCCAATGCGATACCAATCGCGGTCGACACAACGCCATCGATGCCGCTCGCTCCTCGATTGGCATGTACAGAAAGTCCGTCTCGTGGTTCCGCGAACCATTCCAAATCTCGTACCGGCATCGAAGATGAGACGACCAGTCGCGAACCGTTTGGAATGTGTCGACTTAGCGACCGGGCTATGGCCGGTTCGGTGAGGCTCTCTTCATCAAGTAACGATGAACTAATTACCTGTTGGGTAGTTGACTCCGATTGCTGCCACGAAAGTAACCATCCGGAGTCACTAGTCTGCCTCGTATCCGATTGCTCCAATCGATCGGTCAGAGCAATGCACCAGGCCGAAATGGATCCCACTACGTACCGCGCAATGACCCGATCGGGATCGATGCGTCGAGGCGTGGCTGAAATCGCGATATATGTGGCGCCCGAGTCGCGTAGCCATTGGTTGGTCACCTTTGACACCGGGGGCGCACCGAGCCGAATAATGACCTCAGGCTTCAACGATTGCGCCAAGGACTCAGATCGCAAAAACGTGTCGGCCCCGGCGACGACCAGTGGAAAATCTTTCTCGACGACGCGACATCCACTGCGAGGGTCGGCCAGAATTGGCCAACGCAAGACTTTGGCCAGTTGCTGCACACCAGAATTGGTTGTGCATCCAGCACCGGCGACGATAACCCCGCGCTTACCGCGCAAGATACCGACAATGTCAGTCACATCGTCCGGCATGGGCGGTAGTGCCACTACCGACTTCAGGGGCCCTCTGGTAGCAAATCCCGGCAACTCGCCACACTCCCCAACCAGTGGCTCGCGAAACGGAAAATTGAGATGGACGGGTCCAGGGGATTCGCCGCAGGCCGCTTCCAAACAAGTCTGAGCGAGATCACGCCACCCATTGGCATCATCGCTGTCCGCAATACCAACATCCACAAATTTGCGAGTTGCAACGCCATACAAGTCACGCTGGTCAATGGTTTGCGGCGCACCAATGCCTTGCAGTTCGGGTGGTCGGTCTGCCGTGCAGATCAGCATCGGTACCTCTGCGTGATGGGCCTCCACCACCGCCGCGTGGAATTGGACTGCGGCGGTACCCGACGTGCACAGCAGGATCGCCGGCAACCCGGATTCAATTCCAATTCCGAGGGCCGCGAACGAAGCCGATCGCTCATCGTGGAACACATGCGCACGTAGGTCGCAGCACGATGCAATTGCCAAAGCCATCGGTGTGGATCGCGAACCTGGAGAAATCACGGCATGGCGTACACCGAGACGAATCCACTCATCCACCAGGGTGGCGCAGAAAGTCGCGGTAATGGCGGGAGAAGTCGTCACCCCTCTATCGTGGCATCTGTGCGAGTGGAAATCTTCTCCGACGTAGTTTGCCCATGGTGCTATATCGGAAAACATCGCCTGGATTCGGCCGTGGCAAACCTATCGGCCAAAGGCGCGACGCTGGATTTGAGCATCGAATTCAAGCCGTATCAATTGGACCCCACCGCCCTGCTCGATATGCCAACACCCGTTTTGCAGGCGTATGCCAGAAAGTTCGGGAGTGAACAGCGGGCCTCCGAAATTCTTGCTCACATCACCGAGGTTGCGGCCATGGACAACCTCGAGTTCCGCATGGACATGGCGCTGCGAGCGAACACAATGCTCGCACATCGATTGTCATACATCGCACTTCGCGACTATGGGAGCCTGCTGCAGACACGATTGGAAGAACTTCTATTTAAGGCGTACTTCACGGACGGTGCGAATATTGGCAACATCGATGCGCTGATTAATTGCGCAACCGCGGCCGGAATGAACCCTGATTTGACCCGACACCAATTACTCGGAAATGAGGGACTTGCCGAAGTTGAGGGCGAATTGCGCTTGGCCGCAGAGATTGGAATTTCGGCGGTGCCAACTTTCGTGTTTGACGGAAAATGGTCTGTACCGGGGGCCCAAGACGTGGCCGTCTTCGAACGTGTCTTGCTTCGTCTTGCCGAGCACGTCGGGTAACAGATGCTTGCCAATTCACATCACGGTTCGGCGCTGAACCAACATCGCGTCGCATTCGTACATGGGTTTACTCAAACCCGAGAATCGTGGACGCCGATCATCCACCGATTGCCGAAGGAGTTTCATTACATCTCCATCGATGCGCCAGGTCACGGCGAATCGCCGCTGACAACCGGTGATCTCGAACAAACAGCAAGCGAATTGATTGACACGGTGGGTTCGACAGTGTTGTGCGGCTACAGCATGGGAGCAAGGATGTGTTTGTTCGCCGCTCTGGCGTACCCATCAAATGTGAAAGGTTTGGTCCTCATCAGCGGAACCGCCGGTATCGAAGACGATACGGAGCGCTTGCAGCGACAGGAATCGGATCGCCAACTTGCGCGACACATTGTGGACGTCGGCGTCGACATGTTTGTAGATGAGTGGCTTGCCCAGCCGATGTTCAGCAACTTGCCTGTTGATGAAGCGGATCGAACCGTACGTAAGTCCAATACTTCAAGAGGACTTGCCAACAACCTGCTAACCACGGGGGTCGGAAGTCAACGACCGGTCTGGGATCGACTCGCCGAAATACGGATCCCAGTTTTAATTATTGCTGGCGCCCTGGACACGAAATTTATGAACATCGCCGAGAGGTTGCATCGAGAATTGGTTCATTCCCAACTTGAAATTGTGAGTGAGGCTGGCCATACCGTGCACTACGAGCAACCCCAAATAGTTGCCGACCTCATCGGCACATGGCTGGCGACACACTTCGCCAATTAGTTACATCGCGTCGTCAGCCGCCAATTGCCAGTCCGGTTGCCAGAAAGATCGAAGCAACGAGCTGAGCCTTGCCCGTGGCCCCAAGTACCTGGATCAAGTCCCGACCCCGAACACCTTTTCGAATGAGCCAAATTGACGGCACGACGACGATTAGTCCGGCAATACCAGCGAGGGCGAATGGACGCTGAAATGAAACCACAATCATTGCCACCGCGGCCGCAACAATCAAGAATACGTAGATTCCTCTAGTCGTGCGGTCGCCGAGCCTCACTGCCAATGTTCGTTTTCCCGATTTCGAGTCTCCCGCAATATCTCGCAGATTGTTCACTACTAATAGCGCACACGCCATTGACCCGACCGCCAACGATGCGACGACACTTTCCATCGTCACTGTTTGCACAATCGCATAGGTCGTACCGGTCGTTGCCACCACTCCAAAGAAGATAAACACAAAAATTTCACCCAATCCGAGATAGCCATACGGGCTTGGCCCACCCGTATAGCCCCATCCCGCAATGATGCAGACCGCGCCAAGCACAACCAACCACCATGAGGTGGTCGCCGCAATGATTAAACCGGCTAATGCCGCTACGGCAAAAGAAAGAATTGCCGCATTTTTGACACCACTTGCAGACACCGCCCCAGAACCGACCAAGCGCATTGGGCCGACACGATCGTTGTCCGTTCCGCGGATTCCATCTTGATAGTCGTTGGCATAGTTCACTCCGACTTGCAGCGCCAGACTTACAATCAGAGCAAACGGTAGTCGCCACCACGATGGCTCGCTCGAACCAACGCCAACCGCGGCACCCGCACCAACTAATACGGGTGCGATTGCGGCAGGCAATGTTCGTGGCCGTGCACCCTGAACCCACAATTGCGCGCGAGTCTGTCCGCGTCCGCTCATCATCCAAGTTTTGCACGAACCGACTCGCTGTGATGGTTCTGTCATACGATGACAGCCGATGAATCGTCTGATCGCTCTGGACATGCCAAGTGATGCAAGATTTGTGGAGGCGATACAGCGCATTTGGAATGCGGGTGATGCCTTTGCCTCTATCGATCAGCGCTTGCCCGCCACCGCCAGGGTGGCTCTTGTTCAGGAATTGGCACCCGATGCAATCATTGATTCAAGCGGTGACGAAATCCACCTGCCAAACGGGCGACCGGTTGAACCTGGAGATGCAATAGTCATAGCCACCAGTGGCTCATCCGGTGCACCAAAGGGCGTCGTGCTCACTCACGACGGAGTCGCGGCCTCGGCTTCAGCAAGCAATGACCGATTGGAAACAACCTCGCAAGACCATTGGCTGGCCTGCCTCCCGCTGTCACACGTGGGAGGTCTTTCGGTAATTACGCGGGCGTGGCAGGCCAGGTGTCGACTAACGGTGCAACCCACATTTGACTCGTCGCTCGTGGAAGCCTCTGCTCGATCGGGAGTCACGATGACTTCACTTGTTGTCACCGCACTTGCTCGGATTGACGCAGCGCTATTTCGCCTTATTTTGGTCGGCGGCAGTTCGGCGCCGAACCCCAAAACACAAAATGTGGTGTCGACATACGGGTTGACCGAAACCGGTGGTGGAATCGTCTATGACGGAATTCCGTTGAACGGAGTCGAGATTCGCATCGCGCCGGATAGCGAGATACACGTCAGAGCACCAATGTTGGCTCGCTGCTACCGCAATGGTTCGCCGATTACCGAAATTGACGGCTGGTTTAGCACGGGCGACATGGGCGAAATCGGTTCCGATGGTCGTCTGGTCGTTCACGGCCGACGGGGAGATCTCATCATCACGGGTGGCGAACACGTTTGGCCAAGGCAGGTCGAAGAAGTGCTTGGACTTCATCCGCGCATTCACGAAGTAGCGATACATGGGGTTGCCGACTCGGCATGGGGTCATCGGGTTGTCGGCTGGCTCGTTACGGTCGATGGCAAATCGTTGTCATTGGACGAAGCGAGATCCTGGGTTAAAGACTCTCTGCCCGCTTACTGTGCCCCTAAGGAAATTCATGTCATGTCCACGTTGCCGCGAACAACATCTGGAAAAGTTGATGTGCAGCATCTGCTTCAATTGACGGCCGAATGAATAACAAGCTCCCCAATTCATTTCATCTGCAATTCGTCGCCAGCACAATTTCCAATGTGGGAGACGGGATGGCCGCCGCCGCCGCGCCTTTGCTGACGCTTAGCCTCACGTCGGATCCACGACTCATTTCCGGGGTGAGTTTTGCGGCGTTTTTGCCGTGGCTTTTATTGTCGCTGCCGGCCGGTGTATATATCGACAGGTTTAACCGTAAAACCTTGATGGTCACGGTAAATTTCGTGCGGGCGGCACTGTTTAGCGTGATTGCAATATGCGCGGCGACGAGCAACCTCACCATTTGGTGGTTCATGCTCATTCTCCTCGGCGTCGGCGCCTGCGAGGTGATCTTCGACATGTCGGGTCAGGCATTTCTTCCCCAAATCGTCCCGGAGTCGCTCCTCGAAAGGGCCAACGGGAGGCTCTCCTCGGCGGAGAGTGTCGCCAATAATTTTGTTGGTCTTCCCCTGGGAGCATGGGCGTTTGTTGTAGCCGTGGGTGTCCCGTTCGGAATCAATGCTGCTGCGTTGGCGATCGCCGCGGTGTTGGTGGCAAATATTCGTGTGCCCGCCGACTCTACAGTTCCGACCAATTCGGCCAGCAAGTCTTCGTTTGTTCACGACCTAGGGCAGGGAATTGCTTGGCTCATGAGTCACTCGTTGCTTCGCACCCTGGCAATCATGCTCGGTGTTGTGAACATGACTTCGATGTTCGGCGCTTCAATATTTGTCAAATATGCGGCCGATGTCCTTGGCGTTACCGGTCGTGGATACGGATTACTGCTCTCCGTATTTGCCGTTGGTTCAATTATCGGCGGGTTAATCGGACATCGATTAGCCGAACGGCTAGGTACTGGCCCGACCATACTTGTGACCTTTACTATTTTCAGCGCGTATGGGCTCGTGCCCGTGTTCTTTCCATATGTGTGGAGCGTGGCCATAGCGATGGCGGTCAGCGCGGTCGCGGGAACCACATGGAACATCGTGACCGTATCCCTACGCCAAAGAATTATTCCAACAGAGTTGTTTGGACGAGTAAATAGCGTGTATCGGTTTGTGGGCACAGGTTCGATTGCACTCGGCGCGCTTGCCGGCGGTCAAATTGCATATCGTTATGGAATCAAGGCGCCATTTGCCGCCTCAGCAATTGTCTGTGCCGGTGCGCTGGCCTGGGGTGCCCCGCGGATTCTCCGTGCCACGACTTCACATTAGATTTGCGCGAACTCCCGCACCGCCATCGATGACATATGTTTCGCCGGTAATCCAGCTAGCTAAGTCTGATACCAAAAAGGTTGCCAAATTGGCGATGTCCTGCGGTTCGCCGAGACGTCGTGCCGGAATTGAATTTGCCAGCTGCTCGCCAAAGTTATCGATCAACATTTTTGCAAAATCGGTCTTGACAAGGCCGGGCGCAATTCCGACAACACGAGTTGGCCCCAACTCGCCTGCCAATTGACGGGTCAAGTGGATGAGCGCCGCCTTGGTCAAGTTATAAACACCAAGACTTCCCTCCGCTCGCAGTCCCCCAACAGACGCAATATTCAGGATCACACCCGGTTTGTCGCGCATGCACGAATTCCACACCGCTTGGGTCCAAAACAAGGGGCCCCGCAGATTCACTTGAAAGGTTTTGTCGAAGCGTGGCGGGTCTATCTCTAAGGTTGGCCCGGCATACGGATTTGTGGCGGCATTATTGACCAAGATGTCAATCCCACCGAAACGCTCAATCGTGGCCATGACGCATTCCTGTCCGGCTTCCAAGTCACCGGCGTTGGCTGCAAAAATTTCGGTATCTCCCCCAATTTCCTTGGCGGTTTGACGAAGGGCTTCTTCCTTGCGAGATGACAGCATGACCTTGGCCCCGGCCTGCACGTACGAACTGGCGATTGCCTTGCCAATTCCTCGAGATGCCCCGGTGATAAGTGCAACCTTGCCTTGCAGTGAAATTTCCATATCGGAGACGCTACTGCAGAGTGCTTACGCGGACCACCTGAATCCTTCGTCCATCCAGTTCCTCTGTTTCAAAACGCCAACCTTCGTAATCAATCGCGTCGCCGACCAACGGAACGCGCCCCAAT
>CAYGOJ010000007.1:0-31325 GCA_964351545.1 uncultured Acidimicrobium sp. | reverse complement strand
TTCAAGGTCGTAACGCCACTACCCTGAGACCCGACATGGCATCGCAACACCACAAATACCGGCGACCGCTAGCGCATCGGTTGGTGCTGGGACTAAATATCGTCGTGGCCACCGTCTTGATTATTGCTGGAATTGGCATTTTGTGGGCCGGTCAACGCTTGGACAGTCGCCAGGTTGTGTCGATCAACAATTCATCTTTGGGAACCGTGGTTTCGGGTGCCGATATCTCTCCTTCGGACGAATGGACGCTTACCGAGGGTGATTTAGAGTCACGAAACTTTTTGCTTACCGGCTCGGATAATGGAAGCTGCGTCGATCCCGATTCTCCATACGCCGGAGCCTTTGGCGACCGAACCAGTTTCGGCGAACGCAGTGACACGATCATGGTGATTCGGGTCAACCCGATCGATAATCAGGCCGCCTTCTTGTCGTTTCCGCGAGATCTGTGGGTCAAGATCGCAAATTCCACCCGCTCAAATCGCATCAATACCGCCTTCGATCGCAAGAACCCCAATCGTCTGATTGACACCATCTATCAGAACTTTGGAGTCCCCATCGATCACTATGTGAATATTGATTTTTGTGCGTTTAAACAGATAGTCAACGCTGTTGGTGGAGTGAGTGTCCCGTTCCTTTTCCCAACACGAGATCAACAAACAGGGCTACATATTCCGGTAGCGGGTTGCTTCACCTTTTCGGGAGATCATGCACTTGCTTACGTTCGTTCGCGCGCCGGCTATCGATACCGTGATCCAGCCTCGGGAAAGTGGTTGCAGGATGGTACGGGAGACTTGGGTCGAATCGGTCGCCAGCAGGACTTTATTCGTCGTTCGATGCAACGAGCATTGGACAAAGGCTCGAGTAGCCCGCGTGTTGCAAATCAGTTGCTCAATGCTGCGCTCAAGAATGTCATCACCGACGACAGACTTTCGCCGATTGCGATGCTCCAACTTGCTCAAGCGATGCGTAATCTCAACACCAGCAAGATTGCAACGTACACAGTTGAAGCATTTGGTCAAATGATTGGCGATCAATCGGTACTCATGCCAACCATTCAAAATGAGCGAATGCGTCAGATATTGGCAATCTTTCAAGGCAAGGCCAGCCTTGGTCCTTCGTCAACGACGATTCCTGCCACCACCAATAGTGACGAAGGTGCCTCAAAACAGATCCAGCAAATTAGTTTGAAGACGCAATTTAATGCCACACCAAGTGCTTCTCCTTCGACGACGATCCCATTCGTTGCGCCGGTGCAAGACACGATCGGCGTCGTGCCGCCAAATGATCCGAGCTGTCACTAGTCAAACAATCGAGCAAATGCACCAGGTATATCGCTTGGTCCGTTCACCGAGGTGACCCGTGCACCTACTCGCGCCGCAAAGGTGCGAGCATCGTCGTCGTCGCCCACTGGCGCAAGAATCACCAATTCGTCGAGGCTTTGCGCAACTGCATACACGTCGCCAATCACCGATGCTCGACAGTCTGATAGCAGCACGGCAATTTTGCGACTACCGCGCGAACGTTGAAGCTGTTGCCGTGCGGCAACAAGTGCCTCACTTAAGTTCGTTGTGCCAGAGCCGCGCAGTCGAAGCACGGTATTCACCACCTGATCGGAGCTCGTGACCGCATCTTGCGACTTGACGACAACCACGTGGCTTCCAAAGACGACGATGCTGTAGTCACGAGGACAGCGGTGAGCAACCACGGCGGTTGCCAAGGCTGAAGTTGCAAGTGGTCGACCGCCCATTGAACCACTGCGATCCACCACCAGGCACAGTGCCGTGGTCGGTCTCATCCAACTGCGAATCTTCAACTGAGTTGCATCTGCTGCTCGATGACTCCGTATTTCATTGATTGCCTCCATACTCGCGTCGATGTCGATGTCACCGGCGTCGGGTTGATACGCACGCAAAGTCATGCGACCGACACCGCCCCCACGGTGAGATCCCTGTCGAGCGATGTCCAGCATCAGTCGACCCGCCAGGCGTCGAGCCAGTTCACGTAATTTTGGATCGGTGGCGCCGGTCAGGTCAGCAAGCATCGCTAAGGTTTCGTCGGGTGCTTCGGCAAGTGCTTGATCGAGCGCAACTTCATCCAGTTCACCGACTTCGGGCGACAATTGCTCGAAGCGTTGATGTTTCGCCAGTTCACGTCGTGACAGCGTCTGCTTGCCTGCCTTGGAAATCGCTTCTTCGGCTTCTCGACCTTCTTTTGTTAACGAGAGTTGTTGGCCCCGGTTGGGGCGTGAGCTTTTCCCGCCGTATCGCCTTGTCTGGACCTTCCGAACACTTCGTCCCAGATTTCGGTGATGACTTCCTCGGCACTGCGCGTGCTTCCTTCCCGTAGGCGCACCCGTCCTGTAAGGGCAACAAGCGCACTATCTAGGCCAACTTGCACATCGGAAATGTTGCCGCCACGTAGTTGAGCCAAACTCGGGGCAACGAGCGCGGCGTCGATTGCGCCGCGCACCGATGATCCCATGCGTAAATCTGGATGCAACCTGGTGCGACGCACCACTTCAACGATATTGCGAATCCATTCTTTGCTCGGAGCTACTGATAGCGACTTCATGTTGCGTTGCACAATCTCTGCTTCTTCATCTGATGTTTGATACGACAACGACAGACGACACACGCGGTCATAGACCGCGCTCGAAATTCGGGCCGTACCGACCGCATCGAATGGGTTCATCGCCGCTACCATACGGAAACCCTCGGATGCCGTGACTCGACCGAGGCGAGGAACACTTAGCTCACTTTCACTCATCACGGTGATGAGTACGTTCAATGTCTCTTCGGGGATGCGATTGATCTCCTCGACATAGAGCAGCGAACCCTCCCGTAAGGCCGTCACGAGTGGACCATCTACGAATACATCGGGCGAATATCCGTCGATGAGTACCCGGGCCGGATCAAAGTGTCCGACCAATCGTGCGGGCGTGAGTTCGGCATTGCCTTCGACAAACTCAAATTTCAAGCCAAGTCCGTCAGCGACGGCACGCAATAATGTCGACTTACCGGTTCCCGGTGGACCTTCAAGCAGCATGTGTCGACCGGCCGCGAGCGCTGCTACTACTAACTCGACCTCGCGCGTCCGACCAACGACTTGGGTGTCGAGTTGGTCAATTAGTTTTTTCGAAATGTGCAATGGTCAGCCTCATGCGTACTTGATGACGCCACGGATGTTCTCCCCGTCGCGCATCGCGCGGTATCCCTCGTTGATCTCATCGAGCGAATACTCGCGTGTGACTAAGCCATCCAGATCTAGTTGCCCCTCACGGTAGAGCCCCAGCAATTTAGGAATGTCGGATCGAGGATTACCCGATCCGAAGAGCGAACCGACCAACTGCTTTTCCATCAGAGTCAGATCCGCCAAACTTATTGATGCGCCGAACTCAAGCAGCGGATGGATATTCGTCACGACAACACGACCGCGCTTGGCGGTAAGAGCCATCGCCTCGCCGATGAGCGCACCATTGCCTACCCCCATCGTCATGATCACTTTGTTGGCCATGGCTCCCATCGTCAACTCTTGCAGTAAGCCGACTGCCTCTGTCATTGAAGATGAGGTGTGTGTGGCGCCGAAATCCATCGCCTTTTCACGCTTGAACTCAATGGGATCTATTGCCACGATTCTTTTGGCTCCGGCAATGCGCGCACCCTGAATGGCATTTGCCCCTATACCTCCTGCACCAACGACGACAACCGTGTCGCCGGGAGTGACCTCGGCGGCGTACACGCTGCTACCCCAACCCGTAACCACTCCGCAACCGAGTAGGCATGCGCGATCAAGCGGAACATCCTTTTCAATTTTGATGCAACTTGCCTCATTGACCACCGTGTGCTCCGCAAATGTTCCGAGCAGACACATCACACCAAGATCTTTTCCATTGCTGTGGTGACGCGACGTCTGATCGGCTATTTGCTTGCCAGAACCTAAGTACGCACCGAGATCACACAGATTCTGATGTCCCGTACTGCAACTAACGCATCGACCACACGACGGAATGAATCCGAACACCACGTGATCGCCGGGTTGCAACCAACTCACACCCGTACCAACTTGTTCCACAACACCAGCACCTTCGTGTCCGCCAATGATCGGCAACTCAAATGGCAAATCACCTGTCACTAGGTGTTCGTCACTATGGCAAAGGCCAGATGCATGAATTTTTACCAACACTTCGCCGGGACCGGGTGCGTCAAGTTCGATTTCTTCGACGCTCCAAGGTGCATTTCGTTCCCACAAAATTGCGGCTTTCGTTTTCACAATTACCCTCCATTGGTTTACCTGCTCGGCGTTGCTGCATTGCAACTACTTAAATTGCGTTATCTTCACTGCCGACGCTACTCAACGCTGGGCCCGTGAGTACTGTGGAGACTGATGGACCCCACGGAAACCGCAATAGCGACCACCGTCGTCGAACCCAATCCCACCGTGGCCGCCTCGAACACCCAAGTTGTTGTCGAAGAGCTTCTCATCGAGGAAATTTCGATTGACGGCATGTGTGGTGTCTACTAGCTAGAACACCATGTCTGTAACGCTCGAAACGGCTTGCGAATTGGACCCTCGGGTGTCGCTACGCCAGGAACGGTTCGGCGCCCTCGCATATCACTTCGAAAATCGCAAACTTGTGTTTCTCCAACACCCCGATGTCGTCGCGGTCGTTCGGGATCTCTCCCGCCATCCCACCCTCGCCGACACCCTCACGGCGATTGGTGTACATCCTGATCGCTGGCCAAGTTTCGTGGCGGCGGTCGATTCGCTTCATTCGTCGGAGATTGTTCGTGTCCGCTAGTCCACTTGTCACCCAACTCAAGCGGGGCCTTGGTGCACCAATTTGTCTGACCTGGGAAATCACATACGCCTGTAATTTGCAGTGCATCCACTGTTTGTCTAGCAGCGGGCGACGCGACTCGCGCGAATTGTCCACTGCTCAAGCCAAGGCCGTGCTAGATGAACTTCGCGACTTGCAGGTGTTCTACATCAACATTGGTGGTGGTGAGCCGATGATTCGCCATGACTTCTTCGATATTCTCGAACATGCAGAGCAGAACAACATTGGTGTGAAATTTTCGACCAATGGAACCTATATCAATGCGACGAACGCACAGCGACTGGCATCGATGAATTACCTCGACATTCAGATCAGCCTGGACGGCATCGACTCAGCGACCAACGATGCGGTGCGCGGAAAAGGCTCATACTCGACAGCCAAGCTAGCGATGGATCACTTGCGGGATGCAAATTTTGGTCCGTTCAAGATCTCGGTGGTTGTAACTCGACACAACGCCGACCAACTAGATCAATTCAAGGCGCTTGCCGATTCGTACGGTGCGCAACTTCGCATCACTCGACTGCGACCGTCGGGTCGTGGCGCTGACAGTTGGAGCGACTTGCACCCGACACAGACACAGCAGCGTCACATTTATGATTGGTTGATAGACCACGGCGACACGGTTCTTACCGGCGATTCCTTTTTCCATCTCAATGCCTTGGGTCCGGCCTTACCGGGTCTAAACATGTGCGGCGCAGGTCGGGTTGTCTGTCTCATAGACCCGATTGGTGATGTGTATGCATGTCCGTTCGTCATTCACGAACAGTTCAGGGCCGGCTCGGTTCATGATGCAGGCGGCTTTACCGATGTTTGGCGTAACAGCGAATTGTTTGTCTCATTGCGCCAACCAGATTCCGCTGGCGCCTGTACGTCGTGCGGTAATTACGACTCATGCCAAGGTGGGTGCATGGCGGCAAAGTTCTTTACGGGACTTCCACTAGATGGACCAGATCCGGAGTGCGTTCTTGGCCATGGCGAGCAACTCTTGCGATCCTCGACCGTGGTCTTGACCCCCAAGCCATCAATGGATCATTCGCGCGGAGTTCGGTTGAACATGCCACAGTCCATCAGCGTGCGCTGACCCTGGCGGTCCGATCTGGTCCAAATAGGTAGTTCGGTCTGGTCCAAATAGGTAATTTAGTCTGGTCCAAATAGGTAACACCTAGAGAAACACTGCCTATACTGGCCAATGTGGCAATTCCCCCATTGACGACTCCTTACCGGCCCCGCATGGCCGATTCCCATCTCGCTTCACTCATCCAAACCTTTCCTGCAGTCCTAGTAAATGGACCACGTGCGATCGGCAAAACCACGACAGTTCGCCAACTTGCTGCAAGTGAAGTTCGACTAGATCAGCCGGCACAGGCGGCGGCGTTTCACGCTGATCCAGATGCTGCTCTTCGGGGCCGCCAAGAACCGGTACTCCTGGACGAATGGCAAGATGTCCCAGAAGTTCTTGGTGCTGTCAAACGGTCCGTTGATGATAATCCTGCACCAGGACGATTTATTCTAACTGGGAGCGTACGTTCTGATCTGGAACAGAAAGTATGGCCGGGTACTGGACGTTTGATTCGAGTGAACATGTTTGGCCTAACTGAGTTTGAAGTTCAAGGTCTGCCTCCGAATCCAAAGACTCCCTTCCTCGAAGCACTCGCAATGGGCACGTCCGCAACATTTTCCCTACCGCAAGTCCGGCCCGACTTGCGGGACTATATCGATCTAGCTCTTCGAGGAGGATTCCCTGGAATCGTTTTGAATCCAGAACATGAGTTGAGAGAATTGTGGATCGAAAGTTACCTCGAGCAATTATTGACTCGGGACAGCCACCCACTCGGATCCGACCGAGACCAACGAAAGCTTGCACGATATTTCGAAGCGGTGGCCGTGAGCTCAGCGGGGTTACCAAACGATAAAACGTTGTACGATGCGGCCGGCGTGAACAGGCGAACCGCCGACATATACGACGATTTGCTAGCAAAACTATTCGTTGCAGAGATACTGCCTGCTTGGGCAGGTAACCATCTGGATCGCCTGATCAAAAGAGGCAAACGCTATGTGGTCGACTCTTCGCTTATGGCTGCGTCAATGGGGGCAACGGTCGAAACTGTATTGGCTGATAGCGATCTTCTTGGACGAATACTCGATACATACGTCATGGCTCAATTACGTCCCGAAGTGGCGTTGAGTCCGCGACGAATCAGACTTTACCATTTGCGAACAAAAGAGGGTCGGGAAGAAGTCGACATCGTGGCAGAGTTACCCGGGGGAAAAATCCTCTGCTTAGAGATAAAGGCCACCGCTTCGCCCTCGAGTTCAGATGCAAAACACCTACGGTGGCTTCGCGAAAGATACCCCACGCGATTTATTGCCGGCGCCGTGCTACATACTGGTCCCGACATCATTCAATTTGATGAGAGCATTTTCGCGGTACCTATCTGTGCATTTTGGGGATGACGACGCCAATGCAGCTGCTCACACCTCTTCACATTGGTGCCCATCGACTCCCAAACCGAATCATGTTCGGCCCACATGTAACAAACCTTGGTGGCAGTGATCGGACATTTAGCGCACGCCATGTTGCCTACTACGAGCGTCGCGCCCGGGGCGGATGCGGAATGATCGTCACCGAGGGCGCAAGTGTTCATGACAGTGACTGGCCATACGAGCGTGCGCCACGGGCACAGAGTTGCGCCAGTAGTTGGTCTGACATTGCGACTGCCTGTCAATCTCACGGCTCGCTCGTTATTGCTTCGCTGGATCATGCGGGTGGACAGGGATCGTCGGCATTTCATCAATCACCGTTGTGGGCGCCGAGTCGCGTCGCGGAAGTAACCACACGAGAAGTCCCTAAGTGGATGGAAGAAACCGATATCAGCGAAGTAGTGGCCGGATTTGGCCAAGCGGCAAAAATCGCGATTGACGCTGGCTGCAATGGTGTCGAAATCAATGCCGGGCAACATAGTCTCATCCGTCAATTTCTTTCCGGGCTCACCAATCATCGAACCGACGAATGGGGAACTGACAGGACAAAATTTGCTCGTCAGGTAATTCAAGAAGTGCGGGTGGCAAGCGGCTCTGCGGCGATTGTTGGGCTGCGATTGTCCTGCGACGAATTGGCACCCTGGGCCGGTATCACTCCGCAAATTGCGGCTCAATATCTTCCCCAGTTGGTTACCGAAGGTATCGACTACTTGGTTGTTGTTCGTGGCGGAATTTATTCGACCGAGAAAACGCGACCAGACTTCCACGAACCTGCGATGTTCAACATGGGTCTTTGCGCAACGATGAGACAACATGTACGGATACCGATATTTCTGCAGGGTTCGGTCGTTGAAGTTGAACTTGCCGAGGAAGCAATCGTCGCTGGTGCATGCGACGCAGTCGAAATGACCCGTGCCCAGATCGCCGATGCCGACATCGTGGACAAACTTCGACGGCAGATTCCGCTTCGAATTCGGCGGTGCATATTGTGCAATCAAACTTGTCAAGTCAGAGATGCGCGCAATCCACTGGTCACATGTGTCGTAGATCCGACGAGCGGTCACGAATCAAGCGATCCACATTGGGAATCGATGGCGTCCGAGGCGCGAAACGTCGCGGTAATTGGCGGCGGGGTTGCCGGTCTGGAAACCGCCCGAGTAGCCGCGCTCCGCGGACATCGCGTGTCGCTATATGAGCGCAGTCACAATGTTGGCGGCCTCGCCGCAATTTGCGGGCCGGGCAAAACCTTTGTCGATTGGCTCGCGTCAGAGTGCAAGCATGCCGGTGTGTTGATCACTACGAACATCGAGTGGAACGCATTGGCGCCGGCTCAATTTGAAAACTCACAGACCAGCGTGGTGATTCAGTGCACCGGATCTCTTCCCGGTGTGCGCGGATACCAGATCAGTCCCACCGCGGTCGTCATCGACATTGCCGACTTGAGATCCGACGCCTCCCTGTTACCGCCAGTTGGTGACATCGTGGTGCAAGACCCGATCGGTGGACCAATTGGAGTGGCGATTGCCGAAGAATTGGGAGCGCGCGCGATTCTCATTACTCCGGACAACATCGCCGGCAATGAACTCTCCCGCAGTGGTGACCTTGCTCCGGCAAATGTTCGACTTGCCAAGTCGGAAGTACGCATCATTCGTCGCGCTCTGTTGCGCTCGGTGAGTGCGACGCATGTCGAAGTCGAAGATCGATTCACCGGCCAAGTTTCACAGATGCCTTGCGTTGCAGTCATCGATTGTGGATATCGTCTGCCAACCGCGAATATTGCGGGAGCCCATACACAGGTGGGTGATTGCGTAGCTCCGAGGACGATTCTCGAGGCAGTCATTGAGGCACGCCGCGCCGCGGTGGCGATTGGTAATTTGCCGTCGGTAACTGACTAAGTTGCTCTCATGAATACGTTTGTCATCGGAGCCGGAATAATCGCGTCATACTTTTTAGGCACGTTTCCAAGCGCGTTAATTGTTGCCAAACGAGGTGGAATTGATGTCACCGCCGCCGGATCTGGAAATCCCGGAACATCAAACGTGGTTCGTCTGCTGGGTTGGAAATACGGCGCGGTGGTTTTTGCCCTGGACATGGCCAAGGGTGCGATCGCTGCCGTCATTGGTTGGCAGATTGATGGAACCCGTGTGTCTGTGTTTACCTATGTTTGCGTCGTGGCGGCAATTATCGGCCACACATATCCTGTGACCCGCCGGTGTAAGGGTGGCAAAGGTGTGGCCACTGGCGGAGGGGCAATGTTTGTCTTGCACCCGGCAATTAGCCTCGTGCTTTTCACGTCGTGGTTCGTAATTCGCAGACTGACAAAGAAATCTTCGGTGGCCTCGCTCACTATTTCGGTCGCCCTGCCAATTGCCATTGCTGTGAATGGTGCCGAAGCGTGGGAAATCACGGCGCTCGTGGTGATGGTCATTCTGATCGTCATTCGACATGTTGGAAATATTGGTCGACTTCGTTCCAAGCAGGAGCCGGCCGCGTAGAACTCATCCCCGTAACCTTGGCGTATGGTGCACCGATACTTGTGGACACCGCTGCAGATTGGTCCCGTAACCGTGGCCAATCGCATCGTGTTTAGCGCCCATCTCACGAACTATGCGCTAGACGGTAAGCCAACCGAGCAGCACGCCGCCTATTACTCGGCCCGTGCTCGCGGCGGTGCAGGTTTGATCATCACGGAGGAACACAGCACGCATCCGACTGATTGGCCATACGAAAAACTTATCCACGGTTTTCATCGCGATGCGATTCCCGGCTATCGGCGAATTACCTCGGCGGTTCATCGATATCGAGTTCCAATTTTTGCCCAAATCAATCACAACGGTGGACAGGCAAGTTCGATGTATAGCCGACTTCCCGTGTGGGCACCGAGTGCCGTCGCCGATCCCCTATTTCGGGAAGTCCCGAAGGCAATCACACCTGACGAAATCCGCGAGGTTGTGGCCGGATACGTTCGCGTTGCAGAGAATTGCGCAGAGGGTGGCTTTGATGGGCTGGAGCTACAGTGCAGTCACTCATCAATCGTGCGCGGATTTCTCTCACCCGCAACCAACAAGCGCGATGACATGTACGGCGGTTCGCTAGAGAATCGGGCCAGACTGTTGCTGGAGATTGTTGCTGCCGTGAGGAGCACAATCGGAACCGATCTTGCACTCGGTGTGCGCCTGTGCGGCGACGAATTCATCGAACATGGGACCACCATTGTCGACGCAGTTGAAGTAGCCAAAATGGTGGAAAAGACAGGCAGTGTCGACTACATCAATACCTCGATCGGGGTCGCCACGGCCAGCCTGTTCATGATTGAGGCCTCGATGCATATTCCGCCCGGTTATGCGCTCTTCATTCCGTCTGCGATTCGCAAGGCTGTTGAGTTGCCGGTTGTCGGGGTCGGCAGATTCAAGGATCCGCTACAGGCAGAACGGGCAATCGCCGAAGGACATTGCGATCTGGTTGGTGTCGTTCGCGGGCAGATCGCCGACCCTGATTTCGCCGCCAAAGCCCGCGCCGGTGCGAGCAGTGATGTCAGATTGTGCCTGAGTTGTAATCAGGAATGTGTGGGCCGCATGGGCCTCAACCGCTGGATGGGATGCATCGAAAATCCACACGCCGGGCGCGAACACGAGATCAACACGATCCGTCAAGTACGGCATGTAAAGACACCGCAACGGGTGATGGTGATCGGTGCAGGACCGGCGGGATTGCAGGCCGCAATTGCGGCCGCCCGCGATCATCATCAAGTGACGGTTTACGAGCAACAGAAACAAGCGGGTGGTCAGGTGCGTCTCGCCGCAAGTGTGCCAAACCGCGCCGAGTTCGGCGATCTCATTCGCAATCAGATGGCCGAATGTAAGCGGCTAGGGGTGAACTTCCAATTTGGTATTGCCGTCGAGGTTGAACTTGTCGAAGAACTGAAACCCGATCATGTCATTGTGGCCACCGGTTCCGAACCACAACGGCCGTGGTGGGTGCCGGCGCAAGATTCGGAGATGCGATTCTGCGATGTGCGCGACGTACTGGACGGATCCGTAGTCCCGTCGGGCAAGGTCATAGTCGTAGATGAAGTTGGATTCCATCACGCCACATCGGTTGGTGAACTTCTTGCCGACCGAGGTTGTGCCGTCGAAGTCATTACCTCGGCAATGGTGGTGGGTCAAGACCTTGGACTGACGTTGGATATGGAAAATTGGTGGATGAGGGCGAGCGCCAAGGGAATCATCCAAAGTACGGACTTGGTGCCAATTGCGTTGAGCGGAAATGAGCTCACACTTTTGCATCATCCCACAGGCACGAATCTCATTCGCAAGATTGACTGGGTGGTGCTTGCGGCGCCGGGACAGCCCGTCGAAAGGCTCTACCACCAACTCAAAAATCGTGGCATCACCGTCTCGCGCATTGGTGACTGCGTCGCTCCACGACGTGCCCACGCCGCCGTCATTGAAGGCGAACGTGTCGGCGCATCGATGTAGTGGTTAGCGATATTTGTCGCTGCTGAAGTAGCGTCAAAGACGAAATGTCGAACATCGATGACCTGCTCAATTGGCTCAAAGACTTCTCATCATCTCCGTGGTTCTACGCAATACTGTTTGCGGTGGCGCTCTTTGATTCGGTCCTGCCGATCGTGCCCAGCGAAACATTGGTCATTATCGGCGGCGTAAGTGCCGGTAGCGGATCACTGTCAATTGTTGTAGTCATTGCGTGTGCGGCGGCCGGTGCATTTATCGGCGACAATCTGTCGTACCTCATCGGCGTACGAGCGAGCGCCTTTATCACCCGTCGCTATTCGCGGACCGAGCGAGGTAAACGTCGCCTCGCCCAGGCAATACATCAAATCCATGAACGCGGGGGCTTGCTCTTAATTACCGCTCGGTTCATACCGGGCGGCCGAACCTTACTCACCTTGTCGTGCGGGGTCACACGCCAACCACGAAAGTGGTTCGTCAAATGGACGATAATCGCGGCGACAATTTGGGCCAATTACGCGGCCCTACTTGGGTTCATTGGTGGAAAGACTTTTTCTGCAAATCACACCCTGGCCTTCGCGGTCGCCTTCGGATGTGCAATTGGGGTAAGTGTTGTCATCGAGGTGATCCGATTTGTGATGAGACTGCGACGTGGGGCGAAGAAGCAAACGAGCAACGGGTGATGCGAGCCGTCATACCTACCCGCGGTGGGATCTGTGCCACCGGATACGGCGAGACCGTGAGTGAATGCGATGGTCGCGTCATTCTCATCGGCGAGGGTTGCAGCGAAGCCGCAATCCAACTTGAAGGTATCGCTCGTCACATCACCATCATCGAGGCCGGTGACTTTGCCCCCGCAGCATGGGCGCGATATTTGGCGCCACAACTTGTAGACGACGAGGTCATTGTGTTGCCTGCATCGCCCGATGGGCGCGACTTGGCGCCGCGACTGGCCTTCGAACTTGGTGTACACCTCTACGCCGGTGCGGTTCGGGTCACACAACAAATTGTTGAACTTGTCCGCTGGGGAGGACTTTCGATCGAGTCGATACGACCAGAGGCGCGCTTTGTCGCAACGTTGCAAGTTGGTGCGCGCGACATTGTCTCTTCGTTCGGCAACGCCACGGTGTCAAGCCTCATATACGTTGCGGAGGACACGACTTGTGATGTCCAAATTTTGCGTATTGCACCACCAGATGTCACGAGCATTGGTCTTGCTGAAGCATCACGCATCGTTGCCGTTGGAGCAGGAGTCAACAACCCAGAAATGATTTCCAAGCTTGAGTCGGTGGCAACCGCGATCGGCGCGTCGCTCGGTGCAACGCGTGTCGTCACCGACCGTGGATGGGTCGACCATGTTCGCCAGATCGGCACAACGGGAGTAGTTGTCGCACCAAAGTTGTATATCGCCTTCGGCATCAGTGGCGCGGTACAACACACCAGCGGTCTCGGTCAACCTAGACACATCATCGCCATCAACATCGACGAGTCGTGTCCGATGATGCAACTTGCAGATCTTGCGGTTGTCGCCGATGCCAACGAGGTCATCGCCGAACTCGACTCGCTGTTAACAGCATCGACGAGCGTTGTATGACGATGCCGTCAAATACCTTTGATGCGATCGTTGTCGGTGCAGGTCCTGCCGGCTCGTGCGCGGCGCTTGCACTGGCCAGGGCCGACAAGCGAGTTGCGCTCATCGAGCGCGGTCCATTTCCAGGCTCCAAAAATATGTACGGCGGGGTCGTATACCCGAGAATTCTTGATTCGCTCGTTGATCAATGGTGGGTCGACATGCCGGTGCAGCGTTGGGTTGCACGTCGCACCACCATGTTGCTGACCGATACGCAAGCCTTTTCCATAGATTTCCGAACCGCGGCGTGGGGGCAAGTCCCGTATAACGGCGCGACCACATATCGACCGGAATTTGACAGCTGGTTAGCTAAAAAAGCCGAGCTCGCCGGAGCCGTCGTGATCTGCGGCACCACCGTCACAGGACTACTGCACGATTCATCGGGTGCGGTGTGCGGCGTAACGACCGATCGTCCCGATGGCGATCTGCGCTCTCTCGTCGTTGTGGCGTGCGATGGTGTGAATAGTTTCCTGGCCAAGCAGGCAGGTCTTTACCCTCACACCGATGCTTCCCATTTCACCCTCGGAGCCAAGGAGACCTTGGCTCTACCCAAAGAAGTCATCGATGAACGCTTCGGAGTCCGCGGACTCGATGGCGTCGACATCGAGATACTCGGCGGAACCGGTGGCGTGAGCGGTGGTGGTTTCCTGTATACCAACTACGACACCGTTGGTATAGGCGTGGTGTTGAAATTGTCGCAGTTGGCCACCCAATCGCAACGACCCGAACAGATTATTGCCAATCTCAAGGCCCACCCGGCGATAGCCCCGCTCATCGAAGGGGCAACCCTGAAGGAATACTCCGCCCATCTCATTCCTGAAGCGGGTGTGTCGATGATGCCGACATTTGTCGCCGATGGATTGCTCGTCGCCGGTGACGCGGCCGCGATGTGCCTGGCCGCCGGAATTTGGCTGGAGGGAGTTAACTTCGCGATGGCCTCAGGTATGTACGCCGCCGAAGCAATCGTCGAAGCACTGGCACTCGGGGACACGACCGCGAAGGGATTGGCGGGATATCTCAGTCGACTCGAGAGTACGTTTGTGCTCAAGGACCATCGCAAGTTGCGCGGTGCTCCTCAGTTGGTGCTGTCGGATCGTGTTCAACACATGTATCCGCAGCTCATAGCCAACGTGGCAGAGCGAATGTTTCGCGTGGACAATCCGATTCCAAAGCCGGGGCTGCGCAAAATTTTCGCCGAGGAGCGAAAACGCCTCGGCGTGCGCACACGTGACTTGATCAAGGACGCCTACGCCGGATTCAAGAGCTTCGGATGACGGCTGATCGAAATTTGGTCGACAAGTCGGAGCAATGGAGCCCGATCTCGTTCGAGGACCGAATGGAGACGGTTGAATTTCGCGTGCATGAGTCGGCCCATATCACGGTTGATACGACGGTATGCGATACGTGTCCATCCCGTGAGTGCATTGTTGTCTGCCCAGCAAATCTCTTCGTGCCAACTGCCGATGGCGGCATCGTATTTAACTACGAATATTGCTTCGAGTGCGGCAGCTGTTACATGGTATGCAACAAGGAAGGTGCGCTGTCTTGGAATTATCCGCTCGGTGGACACGGCGTTGTCTTTCACCACACATGAACGACGCGAACTGAAGCAATGACATTCGTTGCCGCGTGCATGAAATGGGTTTCGGGCCGACCCGAGATCGACGCTCTCAGCGGAGAGGAGCGGGCGCACGGTCCTCAATTCGGTGGCGTATCTGCTGCGGATGAGGCCGCGCTCGAAGTTGCACTCCAACTTGGTGCGCAGCGATCGATGGATGTCACCGCAATAACTGTCGGCGGCAAGCAGTGTGAGCCATCTCTGTATGCCGCGTTGGCCGCGGGTGCCACACGCGCGATTCGCATAGATTCAACACAGTTCCTTTCCAGTGCCGATACTGCCCGAGTGTTGGCGTTAGCACTTGGCGACGCCGCATTCATTTTTTGCGGTGACTATTCCGATGATCGGGGCAGCGGAAGTGTGCCAGCATTTCTCGCCGCCGAACTGGGCATCACCCAAGCCCTTGGCGTTGTGTCGCTCACTACCCACATTGATGAGATCCTGCTCACCCGACGACTTGATGGTGGTCGACGCGAGCACTCTTTAGTTACCAATCGAGCGGTAATTTCGGTCGAGGGCTCCGTAGCCAAATTGCGTCGAGCGAGCCTGGCTCAAACAATTGCGACCCGACAGGATCGGATCCGGATAGTTCCATCGGTAGCCACCACTGATCGGGAGGAATCGACTTCAAAACCGTTCCGACCACGACCAAGAACCATCCCTCATCCACAGGGCGACACCGTGCTGCAGCGCCTTCAGGCAATTACGAATGTTGCTTCAACGAGTACCCGCGGCGAGCAGATCGAACTCACCTCCGCAAAGTCGGCGCTGTACATCATGCACACCCTCGCCCGCTGGGGCTACATCGACCAAGCGCAATAGATCAGGTCGACTATCAAATGACTTCCTTGTCTCTTCTCTCGACTCGGGACATTTCGGCGCGAGGTCGTGTCCTTCTTGCAATACCAATTGGCTCGTGTGAACAACACGGACCACACTTGCCGCTTGACACCGATACACGAATCGCGGTGGCTTTGTGTCAGGGACTCGCCGGTGCCAACGATCATGTCATCATTTCTCCGGCGATCACGATTGGAGCCAGCGGCGAACACGATGGCTTCGCTGGAACTCTCTCGATTGGTACGGCCGCACTTGTCAATGTGCTCGTGGAGATCGTGCGCTCCGCACACTGGGCGACGGGAATTGTGCTCGTCAATAGCCACGGCGGAAATGCACAAGCCGTGAGGTCGGCAGTTACAAAGTTGCGCGGCGAGCAACGACGCGTGACGACTTGGTGGCCACAACCAGACGAGTTCGATGGCGGATACAGATTCGATTCGCATGCCGGCGATACGGAGACCTCGCTCATGCTGGCGATCACCCCACAGATCGTGCGCATGGACCTAGCCGAAGCGGGAAGTACTGCTCCCCTCTCCACAATTATCGACCAACTTCGATCGCACGGAGTTGGTTCGGTGAGCGCAAACGGTGTACTCGGTGATCCACGAAGGGCGACGGCGGCACACGGTCACGAGTTGCTGGCACAGCTCGTCAGTCAACTCGTCAGCCATGTCGAACGGGAGTCGAGAACATGGACTCGCTGACCGAACACAGTCGATTCGTTGTGGATTCGTCGTGGCGGCGTCCGGCCAACGGCGCTGTCGTCATTGCTGGGTCTCCGATCAAGATTTTTCGCCTCGGGCGAGATGGCCAGAAGATTGCCACACTGCTTGAAAATGGCGAGCCGTTACCCGTCGGTCATCAGCCGCTGACCGATCGTCTTTTAGACGCCGGTGCAATTCATCGGTCTGTTTCAGCAGAGGATGACGCCGGGTTCCAGTTGGCCGATGTCACGGTCGTTGTTCCCGCATATGTCCGATCGGCGACTGACGCCACTCAACTCAGCAACCTGGTGGCCCAGTGTGCCGGTGCATACCAAGTAGTTGTTGTCGACGATGACTCGCCGCACGCTTTGCCGAATCTAGGCGATGCCCGTGTCATCTCGCTCACGACAAATGGAGGACCCGGCTCCGCTCGTAATGCCGGACTTGCGGTCGTGTCGACACCGCTGGTTGCCTTCATCGACCTCGATGTCACGATTTCGAATGTCACCCTGAGCGGACTGATTCCATACTTTGCAGATAAGCGCTTAGGCATAGTCGCTCCACGGATTGCCTGCACCCCTTCGGGAAACGCGATCGGTGAGTATGAACAGATTCGCTCACCGCTCGATCTGGGCACCAAGCAGGCACGCGTCGAGCCCAGATCTCGCGTCAGTTATGTTCCATCTGCGCTTTGGCTATGTCGCACGGAAGCAATTCGCGCGGTCCAAGGATTCGATGGATCTTTGCGTGTTGGTGAAGACGTCGATGCACTTTGGCGAGTCATCTCCACCGGATGGCGCTGTCGTTACCAACCCGAGATCGCCGTCAACCACCGTTCACGGGCAACAATGCATGAATTTATTTCTCAGCGACGCCTGTACGGACGTTCGGCGGCCACACTCGCCGCACGACATCGTGGCGATGTAGCTCCCGTTCGGGTCAGCGCCTACAGCGCGGGCATGTGGATCTCGATTGGCTGCGGCTTTCCAATACTTGGCACGCTCGTGGGCGCATACACGGTCATCGCGCTCGCTCGAAAACTCCGTGACGTTCCGAATTCTCTGCTCGAGTCTTTACGACTAGCAGGGCTTGGAAATTTGCATGCCGCGCGCCTGATAGCAAGCGCAATTACCCGAGCGTGGTGGCCAATTGCGGTGATTCTGGCGTTGGTGTCTCGCCGAGCTCGAACGGTGTTGCTCGCCTCCGCCGTGGTCCCGACGATGTACGAGTGGTGGTCCGCGCGCCCCGCGCTCGATCCACTGCGTTACCTTGCGTTACGACTGATCGACGATGCTAGTTATGGAGTGGGTGTATGGGAAGGCGTCATCGCCCGACGCAGCGCCGAAGCACTCAAGCCGGATGTATCTTCGTGGTCAAAGCACTGACCTTTGCGAAGTCATTGCATTCTTCACACACACTTTGAGGGATCACACCGAGCTTCATCAATTGACCAAAGACAATGCATCCAAGACAAATCGCAAACACTGCTTCGAGAAGCGCCGCCGCCACAAGCAAGGCGATGACCATCCGAGCCACTGTCGTTGCATCAGCCAACACAAGCGCCGATGCGGTGAGGGTAAACACCGCTCCAACTCCTTGAGCAAATCGTTTCGGTGGTCCCGGAACAAATCGATGTTCAAAGTTGAGCCGTGGGGTGAGCACCTGTGTGACCAGACGGCCCAACGGACTCAAGGTCGGTCCGCTCAGCACACGGGCCACAAACCCGTATGACAGAGCGACAAGAATCCACCGATTACCCGTTGCAGCAAATGCTGCGCCGAGAATCACGACTCCCGCGGCTACCAATCGAGCCGATGTTTCATTCACCGGATTCGGAAAACTGAACAGTTTTGCCATATTTTTAGCCTAGGTGGCGATTGTTGACTTCCCAAGTCGGGATTAGCGACTTCCCTGTGCCGATGGCGATACCGTCAAGGCGCATGACTCTGCGGCTCAGTGTGACGAGCGGATCATGGAACAGCCGAATCGCTGAAGTAGTAAGTGCGTACGACGAGCTGATTCCCGTTGTTAAAGGCAACGGGTACGGCTTTGGTTTGGCGGCGCTGATGCCCCATGCCGCGGCAATTTCACCAATTATCGCCGTGGGTTCGGTATTTGAAGTCCACTCGGTACCGGCGACGCACACCGCCATGGTGCTCACTCCGGCGGGTGCCGAACTTCCGACATTGCTGCCGTCGCAGTCGATACTCACCGTTGGGTCCCGTCACCATGTCGATGTCTTGCATCGGGCGGGTTGGCGTGGTCCTGTCACTGTGAAATTGCAATCATCGATGCGTCGCTACGGGGTGACATATGAAGGGCTAGAACCGCTACTCGATTCGATCCGGCAAGCCGGATTCGCCCACGTGGGATGGTCGGTGCACCCGCCGCTCGAGGGCGCTGCAGCCGAACTCGCCTCCAATGTGACACGGTGGCTTTCGCAGATTGAACCCGGTCTTCCGATGTATGTGAGCCATTTGGATCCCGGGGCCGTCGATCAACTTCGCGCCACATTTTCACGACATCGGATTGTCGCTCGTGTCGGAACAGCACTTTGGCTCGGCGACAAGACCGGATTGCAGCTGCACGCCGATGTTCTTGATGTGCACCCAGTTACCGCCGGCATGACCGCCGGATATCGAAACGTGGCGATACCCGTCGATGGTGCACTCGTCCTCGTTGGTGCCGGCAGTGCACATGGGGTGCACACCGTTGGCGACCAGCTCAGTCCGTTTCACTTCCAACAAACAAGACTTGGACTTCTCGAGCCTTCGCACATGCACACGTCAATGCTGTTCGTCGATTCCGCTTCACCGTGCCCACTCATTGGTGACCTTGTGGAGGTTCAGCAACCACTCACGCGAGTGGCCGTGGATACCATTTTCTGGAAGTGACTTTACCCTTGTCGACCGAGCGAGCGATGTCGACGCGCATTCCAACCATTGACGTGGCTCGAGCAGTGGCGATGATCGGCGTCGTTGTTCTCAACTATCACTCCTATCTCAATGGCTCCTTGGCGTGGGATCCATCCAATCCTTCGCCGTGGGAGCGACTATTTAATCCAGGTAGCGGTGTGTTGACGACGCGCTTTGCGGCTGTATTCGTACTTGTCGCAGGCGTGGGAGTGTCGCTGATGACTCGAACCAGTCGGAAATCAAATAATCCGATCCAATTGCGAGACGATCGGCTTCGCCTATTGCGTCGCGGCCTATTGCTGTATGCCGTCGGCTATGGCGTGCAATGGATTTGGCCCGGCACAATTCTGTTCTACTACGGTGCCCTTTTCGTTGTTGCGGCACTGATATTTTCCCGACCCACCAATCAACTTCTGATCATTGGTTGTGCAGCGGCCGTTGCGGCGGCGGTGCTTGCATGGTGGCGAGTGGAGCAATCATTTGAAGGCAATTTCACCACCTGGCTCGACCCGACCAACATTGATACTCCGCGTGACTTATTCATTCGTACATTTATCTCATACACCCACCCGTTGTTCCCCTGGCTGCTGTTTTTTGTCGTCGGCATTGTCCTCGGCAGGCATATTCACCGACTCGACCAATTTCGTCAGCGACTGCTGCTGTGGTCAGCAGGAATCTTGGTCGCAACCTATGCAATCAACGCCTACTTTGTAGCCGACGGATCCAGCGCAGACCACGACCGACTGATTGCAACCATTCTTTCGACACGACCGCTCGATCGCGGGCTGTTGTACTCGATTGGTACCTTGGCCAGCTCGCTCGTCGCCCTCTGCCTTTTGTCGATGATCGTTGATTCGATCGGTGATGGCCCATCGGTCGACGTGTTTGTGAAGGCCGGGCAGATGTCGCTCACCATCTACATGGCCCACATCTTCTTTTTCAACTTGATCGTCCACCGCTTGAACTGGGTAGGTGCCACCGGTTTGGATACCGCTCTCGGCTTGTCGCTCGTGTTCTATGCATTGGCAATTCCTCTGAGCGCATTTTGGCGAACATATCTTGGTCGGGGACCAGCCGAAATTCTGTACCGCTCCTTTGGCGGCTAGCGATGCCAAGCCAGTGGAATACTGCGTTACACGCAGAACTTGAAAAACCCTATTGGCACACGCTCCAGCAATTTGTGAGTGGCGAGCGAGAACGCTTCACCGTTTACCCGCCACATGTCGATGTATTCAATGCGTTGCATCTCACTCCATTTGAAGAGACACGGGTCGTCATCCTCGGACAGGACCCGTACCACGGACCAAACCAGGCCCATGGATTAGCCTTCTCCGTGCGCCGCGGCGTTGCCATACCCCCGTCACTGGCGAACATCTTCAAGGAACTTCACGCCGATCTCGGCATACCGCCAGCACATCATGGTTGTCTTGACGAGTGGTCAAAGCAGGGTGTCCTGTTATTGAATGCGACGCTTACCGTGCGCGCAGGACATGCCGCCTCTCATCACGGCAAGGGCTGGGAGATCTTCACCGACGCCATCATCAGAACACTCGGCGAGTCGCCAAGACCAATCGTGTTTGTCCTGTGGGGCAACTTCGCCCGCCACAAGAAGCGACTGATCACTCAAGATCATCACCAAATAATCGAGTCGGCCCATCCATCACCGCTGTCGGCTCACGCCGGATTCATCGGATCCCGACCATTTTCGGCAATCAATTCGGCGTTGAAAAAATTTGGTAGCGCCCCGATCGATTGGGGTGCCAACAACTAGGTTGTTCGCCATGGCTTCCATCCGTCGACACATTTTCATCGACTGTGATCCACAAACTGTTTGGAATTTCGTAGGTGCCCCGGAACGCCTCCATGAGTGGTTTCCTATTAGCGCCACGCGGGTCGAGGGGAATAAGCGTTGGATTACCCTCGATAGTGGGATCACGTTCGAGGAAGACATTGTCACTCTTGACCATGATCTCCGTCGCTTCCAATACTCGATCGTGAATAATCCGCTGATTACCTCTCATCGAGGAACGGTGGATGTGGTCGATGACGGTCGTGGCGGTTGTCTCGTGCTGTACAGCACCGACATGGAGCCGGAGGCGCTTGCTTTGCCGATTGGGGGAGCAGCCGGGGCCGGACTGCAAAAACTTAAAGATATGTTCGATCGAAAGAAGTAAATGGGACGCAAAATTCTCTTTATCACTTCCGATCAACAACGCTATGACGCGCTCGGATGTAACGGCGGAGCAATTGCTCGTACCCCGACGATAGATGCGCTGAGCGCGGTCGGCATCACCTACGACCGGGCCCATCCGCAAAATGTTGTGTGCATGCCGTCCCGCAGCACGATGATTACCGGCCAGCATGTGAGTACACACGGCGTGTGGATGAACGGAGTTCCGCTTCCGCAAAATGCGCCAAGTATCGCCGCCGATTTGCATCGAGCCGGATATCGCACGGCACTCATCGGCAAAGCACACTTTGAGCCGCTACTGGATCCGTTTCTTCGATTTACGGAAAATCGTTTGGGGGCTCACGGTGTGTTCACCGAACTCGACGCCGTCACGGGCGATCCCCATCGCGGCTTCGATCACATGGAACTGGCGACTCACGGCGCAGTCGGACCACTTCACTATTCGCAATGGCTGCGCCGGAACCATCCGGAGGCAATTGATGGGTATTACCAGGTGCTGGATCGTGAACTACAAGTCAACGCGGCGGGTGGTGGCGACACGGGCGCGCCGCAAGTGCGTCGCAATCCAATCAATCGCGAGTGGTACCACACCGATTGGGTGGCCAATCAAACGATCGAATGGCTTAGCTCGCTACCTAGCGATGCGGATTGGTTCTGTTGGATGAGTTTTCCAGACCCGCACCATCCGTGGGATCCCCCAGAATCCGAATTGCACCGCGTTCGGTGGCAGGATCTCGACTTACCCGCGGGTTACATCAGCGATCCCACGGTGCGGGAAGCCGTTCTCGATGACAAACTTCGCCATTGGCGCGGATGGTACGACGGAACGTTCGTCTCTAATTACGAGGCGCCCGCACACTGGGTACCTGCCACACTGACAACCGACCAGGTTCGAGAAGTAAATGCATTAACACACATCGAAAACGAGCTAATCGATGAGGCAATATCTCGAGTACTCAACGCTGTCGAGAGTCGCGGTTGGGGTGGCGATCTGGATGTGCTGTACACCACCGATCATGGTGAGTTTCAAGGCGACTTCGGTCTGCTCTTCAAGGGTCCCTACCATGTTGATTCGTTGATGCGCTTACCACTCATTTGGCGACCGGCGCCTTCGGCCAAAGTCGCGCCGGCTCGAGTAATGGCACCGGTAGGTCTAGTCTCACTGGCGGCAACCTTTGCCCACATCGCTGGAATTGCACAACCGTCGTATGTCGAAGCACCTCGACTTCCATTTGACAATGCGGACGCCAAAGCCCTTGGCCACGAGCGTGTTCTCACCGAGTGGGACAGCGTCCTGTTCGGCAAGATCGTCCACCTGCGAACCATCTGTCGCGACAATTGGGTCTGCACCGCCGCTTTACCGGGGACGATGAATTCGACTGGTGACGGTGAACTTTACGATCTTGCCGATGATCCGTTACAACATGTGAACCGCTGGGAAGACCCTGCTGTTCGCACCTTGCGAAATGATCTTCTGGCCGACATGTGGGACCATTTGCCCCGCAACTTCTTGCCTCGGCGCAGTGTGGACGCCCCCGTTTAAGTCACACCGCCTAAGCGGGAATCTGCTGGGTGATGCAGTGAATTCCTCCACCGCCATACCCCAGAACGCCTCCGACATCTAAGCCAACTATTTCGACATCGTCGATGAATTCACCGAGCAAGGCAAGCATGTCCGAGTCGGCTGGATGTCCGCAGGTAGGAACTATGACGCCTCCATTGCAGAAATAAAAATTCAAATACGGAACCTGAATCCGCCTTCCGCCAAACTCAATGACTGGCAGGATCGGAATTTCACACAAATCTACATCGAAACGATCAATCACTTCCCGATTCTGAGCCAAGCGGATAAAGTCGTCCTCACTTTCATCATCGCAGCGCTGAATGACTACGGTTCGTGGCGCAATGAAAGCGGCCACATTGTCAACATGGCCGTCGGTGTCGTTATCTAGCGATAGCCCGTGTGGCAGCCAGATCACGTCCTTGACACCTAATTCAGTGCACAGGCGCTGAGTGATCTCCGAACGCGACATGTGCGGATTGCGATTCGGGTTTAACAGGCATTGTTCTGTGGTGACTAGATAGCCCGTGCCGTCCACGTTGATCGAGCCACCTTCCAACACCATGTCGATGTCACGAATCGGATGTCCGGCATATTTGGCCCATGCCGAAGCAATGTCCACATCGCAGTCGTATGGGGAATACTTGTTTCCCCATCCATTGAAAATCCAATTTCCAGCCACCCGCCTGCCGGAATCATCCAATACATAGATCGGACCGGTATCGCGAAACCAAGAATCGTCGATGGGTAACGAAATTACTTCAACGGTCTCGCCACACATCTGCTGCGCACGATCCACATGTTTGGAATTGGCAAGCATCGTCACTGGTTCAAATGCAGAAATTGTGCACGCAAGTGCGGCGTGCGCACGTTCGGCCTCCACCATAAATTCGCCATACAGGGAGCGGCGGGACGGCCAGCAAATCACGGTTCGCTCATGCCGGGCGAATTCCGGCAACATCTTCACTTCGTGAAGCCATCCAAACTTGTGAGCGAGTGATACAACTCGGGGCGACGATCACGGAACAATCCCCATGATGCTCGCATCATTCGAAGTTCTTCAAGATCAAACGTCGCAGTTATGACATCCTCGTCGGTCCGATTTGCCTCGGCGACCTTGGCCCCCGTGGCGTCGGCAATAAATGAACTTCCGTAGAACGTAACGCTGTTGGTCACGCCAATTTCATGTCCGGTACGGTTGGCGGCGATCAAGGGAACGAGATTGGCACCTGCATGTCCCTGCATGACACGTTGCCAGTGCCCTGACGAATCCCACTGAGGGTTTGGCGGCTCGCTACCTATGGCCGATGGATAGAACAACAGCTCGGCCCCTTGCAATGCCATACTTCGCCCGGCTTCGGGAAACCATTGATCCCAACAAATTCCGACTCCAATTGTGGCGTGCTTGGTGTGCCACACGCGAAACCCCGTGTCACCCGGGCTGAAATAAAATTTCTCGGTGTAGCCGGGGCCATCCGGAATATGACTCTTTCGGTAAATACCAAGCACCTCGCCGTCGGCGTCGACGATCGCCACGGTATTAAATAGCGCATTGTTCGCTCTCTCGAACACACTGATCGGAAGCACAACGTTGAGTTCCGCCGCGATTCGCTGAAAATGAGTGATCGTCGGGTGACCGACAATTGGGGTTGCTCGAGCGAGATCTTCGGACCGCTGGTCCTTACAGAAGTAATGCCCCTCGAACAACTCCGGGATCAGCACAATGTGCGCGCCCTTGGCCGCGGCATCGCGGACAAGCCGCTCGGCGGTTGCCACATTGGTCGCCACATCGGTGGCCATCGACATCTGAATGGCGGCGACGGTGACACTCATGTGCATGCCAGACTCTACGTTGTTCGAACCAATTGGTTGAATTACTTGAGTGCTGTCTCGATGGCGGCGAGGATTTCCGGAGAGTCCGGGACCACTGTCGGATTAAAACGAGCGACGACATTGCCATCACGACCGACCAAAAACTTCTCGAAATTCCAGCGAATATCGCCGGAGTGTCCATCTGGATCGGCGACTTTGGTCAATTCTGTGTACAAAGGGTGTCGATGATCACCATTCACATCGACTTTCTCGGTAAGCGGAAACGTCACGTTGTAATTGAGCGAGCAAAATGACTGGATCTCTTCGGCGGCGCCCGGTTCTTGGCCGGCAAACTGATTGCAAGGCACTCCTAGCACGCTAAAACCGCGACCGGATAGATCGGAGTGCAGTTTCTGCATCGCCTCGTATTGAGGTGTTAGACCACACTTTGATGCCACATTCACCACCATGGTGACTTTTCCTTTGACATCATCGAGCACGTTTCCGGAACCTGATAATTTCCCAATGCTGTTGTCATAGACCGACATTGTGTTCTCCCGTTCATCGACTTTGCAGTGTTACTTCCATTGATCGTAACGGTCGACGGCGCACCTGCTACACAACAGGTATGCCTCGAAACACTTTTGATGAGTCATTTTTCAAGCGGTTCTATGCCGGTTCGCCTGTTCACAGTCGCCGAAAGATCGAATCACTGGCCACTGCAGTGCACAATTTGTGTGCCTGGTGGGATGTCGGTATTTCTAACGTCCTAGATGTTGGCGCCGGCCGCGGCTACTGGCGCGACTGGTATGTCGCGCATCATCGCCGCGTCAGCGTGCGCTCAATTGACGCGAGTAACCACGCCTGCCTGAAGTACAACCATGAGCCGCGCGATATCAGCACCTGGCAGCCGAACCGCGGATATGACCTCGTAATCTGCCAGAGCGTTTTACAGTACCTGTCAAATAACAACGCGGACGCGGCGATCCACCATCTCGCTGCGGCAACAAAGCAGGTGATGTATCTCGAGGTTCCGACATCATTCGACCTAAGATCGGTAATTGATCGACAATCGACAGATCTCGATATCTACTCGCGTACCGGCGATTGGTACCGCAAGCGATTACTTAAGTATTTTGTCCATGCCGGGGCGGGGCTGTGGATCGCCAAGTCGAGTGACATCGCACTTTACGAATTTGAGCGCGGTCGCCAGCGATGAAAAGTTAGATTCGAACCGAACTATGCGGTGGTGGTAGTTGTCACGGCAGCCGGTGCCGAGGTTGGCGGCGAGGAAGACAATGGTATTCCTGCCACATCCGTGCCGAGCAAGATGAGCACGCTCGCCTCGCCTAGCTGACCTGTTTCGGTCGGAACCGGAGTTGGCATTGGTGCAGTTGCTACCCCGCCAAGCTCATTGGCAACCGCGGCTGCGGCGACCTCACTGCCGGGCAGAAAGTACACAACAGTTGTGGTCTGCTTTGGTGTGATGTCACTCGCATTAAGCGCCGGTTGCACGATGTACCCTCGACCCTGAAGTTCAACCGTCAATTGACCTGCGCTGCCGGCGACTTTTGATGCGTTTGCCACCTGTACCTTGAATGCGGTGAGCAGAATCGTGGTCGTTGTCGTGACTTCGGGAACCAACGTATCGGCGACGGTCGTTTCGGTCGTGGTCGGATCGCCGCTAGCAGAACCACTATTGGATTGAATATCACGCAAGATCACGAAGCCGAGGAGTAGAGCAACGGCGGCGATGACAATCGACATCGTTGAGTTAACGCTTGACGGTATCGACGGCGGCGTTCGACGAGGGCGCGGAGCATCTTGACTCATACGTTTACTGTACAGGGAATGGCCCATTCCAAAATGTCATGCCAGACGCGGTTTAGTGCGGACATGGAGCCGGGTCTCAGGATTGAACTGAGGACCTACGCATTACAAGTGCGTTGCTCTACCACTGAGCTAACCCGGCGTGCATGGTGAAGTGCGACTCATATCGTAGGCCAGACACTCGGCATTCACTCTGGAGATACGCCGCTTCGCGCGCGGACCACTTCATATGTCGCCAGTGCTGCGGCAACTGAAACATTGAGTGACGACAAAGCCCCAAGCATTGGAATACGAATCAACATGTCACATCTTTCGCGCACAAGTCGGGACATTCCCGCTCCTTCGGCACCCAACACAATGCACACAGATTCCTTTGCCAGTGATCCCATCTCGAACACACTGCGTTCGGCAGCATCGTGCAGACCAATTACCCACACACCAGCATCCTTCATTTGCTTTAGCGCGGTTGGCAATCCGCCAACTACACACATTGGTACGTGTTCGGCGGCTCCCGCAGCTGCCTTGGCCGCTGTTGGAGTGATGTGCACGGCACGATGCCGCGGCAAGACGACGGCCGTCACGCCCGCACCGTCGCAACTGCGCAAGATGGCACCAAGGTTGCCAGGGTCCGTCACTCCATCGATTGCCACAAAGAACTGCGGACTCGGAGTATCACGAAGCAGTAATGACAAATCAACATCTTCGAGTGATTCGGCCTTGGCTAGGACTCCTTGGGGAGCTTCGCTACGGGCTTCTCGCTCAATATCTTTTCGTTTTACGCGCCGTACCGGCACTCGTTGATCGGCGGCAAGATCGACAATGTCGTCAACCACTGGATTGTCGTCCAAATCGTCGGAGATCCATATTTCGATAACTCGACGCTTGCCGGCAATTAGCAGTTCGCGTACCGCTTGTCGACCTTCGATCTGAGAGCCGCCAAGTCCGTGGTCATTTGCCTTGGTGGTTCTGGCGCGATCAACTCCGCGGATGCCTTGCTGAGGTCGCGCTGCGGGCCGGCCCCGCTGGGCACGGCCGCGATCGATCGATGAACGTCGAGTCACTGGTCGCGAGCCTCTCTGTGATGTACGACCGCCACCGCCCAGCAGGCAATGCCCTCATTGCGTCCGAGTGCGCCAAGACCTTCGGCGCGGCGACCTTTAACGGTGACGGGAGCACCGATGGCAGTGCTGAGTCGAAGTTGCATCGCGGATCGATTCGGTGCGAGTTTTGGTTGTTCGCACACCACGCTGCAATCAACATTTCCGATGACATAACCCGCCGTGTTCACCATGTAGGCAACTTGCTTCAACAACATCATCGAGTCGGCGTCTTTCCACTGCGGATCCGTGTCGGAAAAATGCTCACCAATGTCACCAAGTGCGGCAGCGCCCAGCAAGGAATCCGCTACGGCATGTGCAACCACATCAGCGTCGCTATGTCCAATTAGTCCGCGTTCGCCGGGAAATGTAACTCCTCCGAGAGTGAGCGGACGCTTAGGGTCCACCGATTCTGTGAATCGATGGATGTCAAAACCATGTCCGACACGAAACGAACCCGTCACGTATGAATCCTTACACTTCGCCTCGCGCGGCGGCGCGAGCCCATTCGAGATCTTCCCGTGTCGTAAGTTTTCGATTCAACATTTCGCCCGGTATCACCACAACACGCTTACCTAGGGCCTCGACGAGGGCCGCATCGTCTGTGCCCTCTGGGTTCAATGCATGGGCTTCCCGCAACACCGACGCCCGAAATGCCTGGGGAGTTTGCACGGCCACCAAACTTGCTCGACTGGGAGTGGTAATCACGACGTTGTGAGTATCAATCTGTTTGATCGTGTCAACGACTGCCACCGCCGGTACGGCACCGTCGGCGCCATTGCGTACCGCGGCCACTACCTCTCTAAACAGATGTTCACTGGCAAATGGACGCGCGGCGTCGTGTACGCAGATAATCGTCGCTTCATTCGGCACTGCGACGAGCCCACACCGCACCGACGAACTCCGCGTGGATCCGCCTGCGACTCCACCTTCGCCTTGCACATCGGCCTCGGGCACGACTACAACCACCCCATGACTTACCAAGTGAGCCGTGGCGGTCGACCAATCGATCACACGACGATCACCGACCATTTCAAACTGCTTTTCTCCGCCAAATCTTGTACCCGAACCTGCTGCCACCACTACGGTCCAAACAATTTCGTTAGCCGTGGTTGCCATATTCATTTAGGGTAGTACCGTCAATATCTGCATGACACACGAGGCACTTTTACAGCGAACTTCATTCTTTGCCAACACTCCACTAGATGTGCTGAGCACCGTCACCGCGCAGGCACAAATTCGCAATCTTCAGCGTGGCGACGTCCTCTTCAACGAAGGCGATGTCCCCGATGCGCTGTTTGTCGTACTTAGTGGCAGAGTTGCAATTGCGATAGGAAATAAGCCGCTCGACAGCCGCGAGAGCATGCTTGCACTGATGGAAACCGGAGACTTGTTTGGTGAACTTGGGATGATCGATAGCGGCTTGAGAAGTGCGATGGCACGGGCAATCGAGCCGTCATCGGTGCTTAGTATTCCCTACGCACCGGTTCTCCAGCAGATTCAGTCAACTCCAAACATGCTGTGGGGGGTTACCAAGTTACTCGCCACTCGACTTCGAGTTATGGATGAGGTACTCGCCGACAGCGTCTTCCTTGATGTCACCGGTCGTACCGCCAAGAGGCTTCTCGAACTTTCCAGCGGCAAAGACGAGTTCGTGCTTCCGGTTACGCAGGAGGAACTCGCCGGAATGGTTGGGGCTTCACGGGAGCGAGTGAACAAAGCGATCGCCAGTTTCATTCGCTTGGGTTGGCTCGAGCAGCGCGACCGCCAGTACAAAATCCTGATGCGCGAACGACTATCGGTTCGTTCCAGTTAGCTAAACCTCGCCTAACAGCCAGTTCCTTGCCTTGGCGAATGCATCGGCGGCATCTTCGGGTCGATGCGATGGTCGCGATGGGTCGTGAGCAAATCCGTGTTCGGCCTCTGGATACTCGTTAACCATTACTCCGGTCGCTCGCAATTCCGCAATATCTCCATCTGGTGTATATGAATCTCGATTGCCGACTACGGCCATCACGCGATCTGCGTGACCCGCGCGCAAGATTCTCAGTGGCTCGCCATGCGTAGGACTTCGCCAACCTTCGGGTAATTGAATCATCCCGTAAAAACTGGCGATCCGAGCAAAGCGATCACTTCTGGCCGATTTGAAGCAATACATTCCACCCATGCAAAATCCGATCAGCCCAACCCTTGCGGTTCCCAATACATCTGCCGCCAGATGTAAATCAGCCAAGTGTGCGTCGTCGTCAATGCCGGCAACAATGCCAAAGCGTTCCTGAATATCGCCTGATAAATCTCGGCCAGGAAATGGATCTACCGCGGCCACGGACATGTTCCATTCGTGGGCCAGGCGAGCAACCAAATCATCGAATACGGGTCGCAACCCAAAAATATCGGGGGCGATCACCAGGCCCATCATTGGTGAAGTTATCGACTGGTCGACTTCGGCCACCGTCCCAGAGCCAAGTTCAATACGCATGTGCCGCCGAGTGTAGACGACATTTTTTCCCGGTGAGAGCAGCGGTGAGAGACGAGGTCGGTCCCGCGGTGAGCAAGATCCGGATGCTTCTCACCATGACTATGACCAATTCAGTTCAACAATGCCGTATCCAACACCCGAGTGCCCATCTTCCGGTCATTCGACAACTCGTTGACGAGTGGTCGATGATGGGAACCCGTAATCACAACCTCCGACAAGTCAACGGGTGGGGACTCCCTGGCACTCCGATCGTCAATCTTGACGACGTACTCATCCGTGCCGGTTTCGGAACAGGGGTCACCGATTCAAACGGCGACCAATACCTGCTGCTGCTGGTAAGGCGGGCAGCCCATGACGAACTCGCTGCACGAATAGTTCTGCAGCGCATCTTGCCACCACTACTTGCAATTGCCCGTCGTCGCGGGCGAATCATTCGCGGTGGAATCGACGAGGCACTCACAGAAACTCTTTCACATGCGTGGGAACTCATTCGCACCTACCCAGTCGAGCGTCGCCCAGCCAAAGTTGCCGCCAACCTTGTGCGAGATGCCGAATATTTTGCCTTTGTGCGTGACTCCCGAAAGAGGACTGTCGTCGTCGATATCAAGCCCGCCGATGAACTTGACCGGCTCGCCGAGCCGCCGCAGGAAAGTTCCGCGTCGGACGAGCTTTGGCGACTGTTGCACGAAGCCGACCAAAAGGGAATGACCCCAAAGCGGCTTGATGTACTGCGTCGTCTCGCCAACGGTGAGTCGTTTGAACTTGTAGCCGCCGACTACGGAGTCGCAATCCGCACAATTCGAACCTGGCGCAAGGAAGGAATTACCGAGTTGCGTGCACGAACGCTGTGCGTTGCGT